>NZ_AJWE01000127.1:0-141445 GCF_000281145.1 Rhizobium sp. CF142
CTGCACAGCAACCTTGCGGCAGCTGCCGATCGCGGACCCGTCGATTTCGAGGATCTGCTTCTCGTGCCTGGCGTCGGCGCCCGCACAGTCAAGGCGCTGGCGCTCGTTGCCGAAGTCGTGCATGGCGCGCCCTGCCGCTTTTCCGATCCCGCCCGCTTTTCGATCGCCCATGGCGGCAAGGACCGGCACCCCTTCCCCGTGCCGCTCAAGGTCTACGACGAAACGATCAATGTGATGAAATCGGCGGTCATGAAAGGCAAACTCGGCCGGGAAGAGGAGCTGCAGGCTCTGCGCCGGCTCGACGACCAGTCGCGCAGCATGGAGCGCTACGTCACCGGCCCCGACCTCAAGGAAATCGTCGCCGGCGAATTCCGGCGATCCTCGACCTTCGGCGGCCGAAGCGTCTTTGGCTGGGAGCCGCCAACGGAAGATATGCCAGTGGACGGAACAGCGCGACCCCCCACAAGCCGCCGCTGATTGCGAGCGTTCCCACCGGTATCGAGCATTTCGACGCGGTGGCCTTGCTCCCGCAGATTCATCTCGAAGCGATGAGGAGTTGCCGCGAGCGGAGCATTGCGGCTCCATTGGCCTCCTCTGAAATTGCGCTGCCGAGGGGATAGCAACCGACTTGCATGGACCGTAATGCTCACGCAACAGTCGCAATCAAGATGCTGGGGAGAGTATTGCCGAGGGGATCTTGATTATGCGCCTTCTTCTAGTGGAGGACGAACCGCAGATGGCGGACGCGCTGACGACGGCGCTTTCGCGTTACGACATTGTCATCGATCATGCCGCTACGCTCGATCTGGCGGAAAATGCCGTCGCGAACCGCGTCCACGATATCGTCGTTCTCGACCGGCAGCTGCCTGACGGGGACGGTCTGGCGCTCATCCCGTATCTGCGATCGCTTCGCTCTGCCATCCCGGTCATCGTGCTGACGGCGCGTGGCGCGCTTGCCGACCGCGTCAGCGGTCTCGACATCGGCGCCGACGACTATCTCGGCAAACCCTTTGCGGTCG
Organism: Rhizobium sp. CF142; assembly: GCF_000281145.1. Lineage (NCBI taxonomy): Bacteria > Pseudomonadati > Pseudomonadota > Alphaproteobacteria > Hyphomicrobiales > Rhizobiaceae > Rhizobium > Rhizobium sp. CF142. The sequence continues at coordinate 1,020 of NZ_AJWE01000127.1, forward strand.
AGGAATTGCTGGCGCGGATTCGCGCTCTGCTGCGACGACCGGCAACCATGGCACCGGTTTTCTCGCGGCTCGGCAAATTGGAATTCAGCCTCGACAACAGGCAGGCCCGCATCGCCGGTGTGCCTCTCGACCTGCCACGACGCGAGCTTCTGGTTTTAGAAGCATTGGTCAGGCGGCAGGGGCGAACCGTGCTGCGCTCGGCATTGGAAGAGGCCGTCTACGGTTTCGATGACGAGATACAGTCGAATGCGCTTGATTCACACGTCTCCCGACTTCGCAGGAAGCTGAGCGATGCAGACGCCGGGGTAGAGATCCACGGCATCAGGGGCATCGGATATCTCCTGAGACAGGCATCATGAAATCGCCCAAGCCGCGCTCATTGAAACGGCGGCTGATCACGCAGCTGCTGCTGTTCCAGGTTGGTATCCTCTTTCTCTTCGGCCTGTCCTTCGTCGCCTACCTCGTGCGCGCCGACGAAGGCGGCGTGTTCGTCGATCCCGAGGTCGCCAGAGTTGCCGCGCACGCCATCGAGCGGGATGCGGATGGCCGCCTAATCCTGAAGGAGACGGCAGAGCTCGCATCGCTACGGGCCGTCGTGCCGGATTTCTGGTTTGTCGCCCTGAACGATAGCGGCGAGAGCATCCAGAGCGGTATCGTCCCCGATGTCTACAAGCCGATTAGTCGAAATCTCGACCGGATCAGCTTCGCCGATATTCGCGATACGGTCCGGCCCTATCTCTATTCAGCGGTTATCCGCCGGGAATCCGGGCCGGCAGGCGATTTTACCGTGCTTGGCGAGGGGCGGCTGTTCAGCGCCACCTTTGTCGTTCTTTTCCTCTCCAATCTCTTGATGATCCCGATCCTCGCGCTGCTCGTCATCATCACGGTCATCGCTATTCCCCTAATCGTGAGGCGGGCGCTCTCAGGGCTTTCGGAAGTCGCAGACCAGGCCGAACATATCGATATCGGCAGGCGGGGATTCCGCCTTCCGGAGACGGGCATTCCGGGCGAAGTCCGGCCGCTCGTGAAGGCCGTCAACGGCGCGCTTCAACGGCTCGATGAGGGCTACGAGCGCCATCAGCGCTTCATCCTGGATGCCGCTCATGAATTGCGGACCCCGATTGCCATTCTGCAGACGCGCGTTGAAACAATCGAGCAGAGTCCGATCAGGGGCCGGCTGCTCGCCGACACCAGCCGAATTGCCGCGCTGGCGGAACAATTACTCGACCTCCAGCGGCTCGATCAGAGCGGTGCAACCTTTGTTCGCCTCGATCTGGTTGCCCTCTGCCGGCACGTGGTCGCCGATCTTGCGCCGCTTGCCATCGCGCAAGGCTATGAGATTTCCTTCGGGAGTACCCTGCCGAGCGAGCACGTATTAGGTGATGCCGCAGCACTCGAACGGGCGCTGATCAACATCATCCAAAACGCCATAGAGCATGGTGGTCGGAAAGGTGCGATTGCGGTCCACGCGGAGCGCGGCGGCGTCGTGGAAGTCTCCGACGAAGGGGCGGGCATTCCGCCACATGAGCGCGATCGCATCTTCGAGCCGTTCCATCGCCTCCAGCCGCGTGATCACGGTGCCGGGCTCGGGCTCAACCTCGTCAGGGAAATTCTCAATCGGCACGGCGGGCATGTGTCCGTCGTCGACTCCGTATCCGGTGGCGCCTGTTTCCGCATGACGCTGCCGACGGCTTCATAAAGTTAAAATAACCTTAAAGAGAATTCGGCAATCAATTGAAATTATGCCGTAAATTTCGCTCCCGCTCGAAAGCCGCAATGCGCCCGCAACCCTCGCATCAAGAATGACGCTCATCCCCGCAGCCAAAGTAATGGCAACGGGGCGATCCGGAAAATCCACGGACGACCGGAATCGGCATTCGGAAACCTTCCGCCGTCGGATCGTCCGGGACGGAAATGTTCAACGGAGTAAAAGAGTGATCATCGGAACGAAGAAATTCTGGCTGGCCCTCACGGCGGCATTCATCCCGGCAGCCGCAATGGCGGCTGACCTGACGCCTTACGCGCCGCCTCAGCCCGCTTACGAAGAACCGCCCGCCTTCAAATGGGACGGCGCCTATCTCGGCGCACATGGCGGGCTTTCGTCACGCCGACTGAACCCGTTCGCCAGCGGCAAGGGCCTCGCTGCCGGCGTTCAGGCCGGCTACAACTTCCAAGTCGGGCCGGGCATCGTCGGCGCGGAAATCGAGGGCTCTTATCTCGGCGACAGCGAGCAGCATGTCGAGGGCGGCAAACTTGAGGAAAAATGGCGTGCCGCTGCCAAGGCCAAGGCCGGGCTGAGCTTCGACCGCACGCTGGTTTACGGAACAGCGGGCGTCGCCCTGACCGATTTCGAAAAAGGCAAGAACGTCACGAGCGGCGGCGGCTGGAAGACCGGCTACCTCTTCGGCGGCGGGATCGAGCAGGGCTTTGGCGGCGGCCTTTCCGCGAAGGTCGAATATAATTACGTCCTGACACCCGATGTCAAAACGACAACATCTGCCGGCACCTCCAAGGACGACCTTGGCAGCCATGTGATCAAGGCCGGCCTCAACTTCCGCTTCTAGAGCAATTCCAGCAAAAGTGGGAACCGGTTTTGCGTCCGGAATTGCAGAGAAAACAATAAGCTAGAGCATTGAAGGCGACTCCGTTTTCGCCGGAAATGCTCTAGCGAAACGGACATGCTCCTCAGGATGGGGGCTAACAAACGAAGGTGCTCGTCGCCGACCCCATGACGCACCTTCGGGAGAGAGCGATTGACAGAAACGTCCCAGTCCTGAGGTCGCTCTCTCCACTTTTTCCGAAACGGCTAGCCGATCAGCAGCTTGACCCAGGCCTCAACATCATCGCCGCTGCTCATGTCAGGGCGTACCAACCCGTCGATCATGAATGTCGGCGAGACATGAATACCGTTCTGACGGGCATATTTGCAGTGCCATTTGATCTCCCGGTCGAGATCGGGAATGGCGAAGGCTTCCTTCAGTGCAACACCGCTATAGCGCTCGAGGCGCTCGATGATCTGATTCGGCGTCACATCCATGTTCGGGCCGCCGGCGTGCCGTTCGAACTCGAATTCCTCGCGATGGGCGGCAACGGCCGCCATGACCTTCTTCGCAGTCTCCTTGCCGCCTTCCAGCGTCGATGCCGCCAGAATAGAGCGTACGATCACGCCGGAGTAGAGATGCCATGGCTGCGACTGCAGCCGGATCTTCACTGTGATCTTGTCCGCACCGGCTTGCTCCAGAAGCGTATCCAGCTTCTTGAACGTCCTGACGGAGTACGGGCAGGTCGGCTCCAGAAAGGCCTCGAAAACCCGTGGTCCAGAACCCCAAACGAGCGGGTCTGCCTGCCAGGAAGTGGTCGTCATATTCATGTCCTCTTGTCCTGCTGAACGATCTTGCCGGCCACCATAATCAACGGTGTAGCCGGCGTCGCTGATGATAAGGTTGTTTCCCGTTCTATTTATTCACGGTGTCATGAAAGGCATAAGACCGTTTGGCCTGTCATGCCCCTTTCACAAATGCATCGAGCCGCTATGCTGTCGTCACGGATAAAATGATGGGTAAATCAGTGATGCAGGTATGTCAGGGCGAATTGCGCGAGCGAATGACGATCATCGGCGATATCAATGCCGCCTCGTTCATCCCGTGGATCCGCCGCCATGCCGACAAGCTTGGACTTTCCCAGGATTTTTTTCACACCGGCGCCGACCGAATCGAACTTGAGATCGCGGGGCCGGTAGAGCTGATCGACATGCTGGAAATGGGATGTTCGCTTGGCCCGATCGACGTCTGGGTGGATGAGATTCAGCGCAGGATTGTAGATCCCGCCGACACACCGTAGCGCAGGCCGCATTGATCCCCTGCCCTTTATTTAATCATTGTTGCCAATGCGATTTTTTTATGCAAGCCTCTGACAACTGAGGCTGCGAGTTCGGCAACAGTGCGCGGCCAACAGCGCTAAAGCCTTGGTAAAATTGGGGAATTATAGGTTATGCCATCTGCTACGGCCGGCTCCTGGACGCCTGTCGCCCTTTCTGCTGATCTGCCGCCGGCGACCGTGATGCCGGCCTGGACACCGGCAGGATCGATCGCTCTCTGGCGCAGTCAGTCCGGACACGCATCGGCATCGTCGGATCGCTGTCCCCATCGCGGGATGCGATTGTCCCATGGCTTCGTGCGCGGCGAGGCGCTCTCCTGTATCTACCATGGCTGGAGCTATTCTCCGGCGGGAGGATGCATTCGCATCCCCGCCCACCCCGATCTCGTGCCGCCGGAAACGATCCGTGTCGCGGTCCACAAGGTCGAGGAATCGAATGGTGTCATCTGGGTGGCTGTCGGAGAGCCGGCGGCCCAGCCACCACGCTTTGACGATCTCGTGCCGTTGCGCTCGCTGACTGTGGAGTCGAATATCGGAGCACTCGAAGACGCCGCTGGCGCCAAAGTCGATTCGGACGGGCTTATCCGCGTCGCCGAGCTTCCCTGGGTCCGGCTGCTGCCGGCTGAGCAGGTCGATCGCACGCTCATTCACGTCATGATCGAGAAGGATCGCAGACCATCAGATCCGGTTGCGGCATCGCGCATCGCCGAAGCCGTGCGCCGCCAGGCGGAAGCGCGGCGCAAGGAGGTCGCATGATGAAGGCTGGCGCGATGATCGACGAGTGGTATCCGGTCGGCCTCTTCTCCCAACTGACAGAGACAGGGACAAAAACCGCTCTGATGGGCGAGCCCATCGAAGTGGCGCGCACACCCGATGGCAATGCGCGGGTGATATCGTCCGATGGGCGCAGCCTTCCGGTTCGTGTCCGCTACGGCCATGTCTGGTCTTCCCTCGGCATCCCCGCCAAGGAGCTTTTTGCCATTCCCGAGGCGGATCAGCCCGGCCGCCGCTTCGTCGATGTCGGCGTGGTGCGGGTGCGCTGCTCGCCGCTACGGGCGGTCGAGAATTTTCTCGACATCGCCCATTTCCCTTTCGTCCACACCGATATTCTCGGCGCCGAGCCACATACGGAAGTCGAGAATTACAAGGTTGAGATCCGCGAAGACGAGGATGAGGTCTGGGCGACGCAGGTGAAATTCTACCAGCCGCAAGCCGCCAAATCGGCAAGCGGCGGAATCACCACCGAATATATGTACCGCGTGCCGGCACCGACCTGCTCGGTGCTCTACAAGACCTGCCCTCCCCGGCCGGGCGAATGGGATGTCATTACCCTCTTCGTCCAGCCACTTGCGGAAGACCTTTGCGACGTATGGCCATGGATGGCCCTCTTTGATGACGTGACACCCATGACAGACCTTATCCATTTTCAGCAGATGATCTTCCTGCAGGATCGGTCGATCCTTGAAAACCAGATCCCTTCCCTGCTGCCGCTCGATCCCGGCATGGAAATTCCGACCAGGGCCGATCTGACGTCAATCGCCTATCGGCGCTGGCTCAAGCGCCATAACTATACCTACGGCGCACAGTTGGTCGCGCAATGAAGCTCTACGACTACATTCTCTCGCCGAGCTGCTACAAGATCCGCCTGATGGCCGCGATGCTCGGCATCAAGCTGGACATCCGGCCGGTCGATTTCCACCCCGGCGGCGAGCATCGCGGACCGGAACTCCTGGCGCTCAATCCTGCAGGTTCTATCCCGATCCTCCAGGATGGCGATCTTGTGCTGACGGAATCCTCGGCCATTCTCGCCTATCTCGCCGCTAAAAGCGCACCGGAATGGCTGGGCACCAGCACGCCTGAGGAGACGGCGCGGGTTCAGCAGTGGCTCTCCTTCTCGCACCGGCTGACGGCGAACCTCGGCGGCGCGCGGCTACACGAGATGCTGCTGCGCCCAGGCAATATCGAGACCCTACAGACACAGGGGATCGCAGCATTGCGCGAGCTGGAAGCCGGTCTCTTCGAACAGCAGCTTCGTGGCATGCGCTTCCTGGCATCGAACCACGCCACAATCGCCGACATTGCCTGCTTCCCCTATGTGGCGCTGGCACCTGATGGCGGCATCTCGCTCGATCCCTACCCAACGATCCGGCTCTGGCTGCGTGCCATCCGCAGCATTAGCGGCTTCATCGAAATGCCCGGCATCCACCGACTGCACGAGCTAAAGCCCGATCCCCATCCTGCGAAGGAGGAGAGCTGATATGGCTGGCTACCTCCTGAAAAACTGCGAAGCTGTCATCGTCAACGAGGGCAATGGACCAGTCGTGCGCCGGAACGTGGACGTGCTGACCAATGGTTCGGCGATCCAGGCAATTGGCGCGAACCTGCCGCAGGAGCCCCTGCCTTCCGGCACGATCATCCAGGATGCCACTGGCTGGTTCGTCTATCCAGGCCTCATCAACACACATCATCATTTCTTCCAGTGCTTCGTACGCAATCGGGCCGATCTCGACTGGACGAAACTGTCGGTCATCGAATGGCTGGACCGGATCTACCCGATTTTCTCGCGGCTAAACGAGGATTGCTTCTACCATTCCTCCGTCACGGCCATGGCCGAGATGATCAAGCATGGCTGCACAACGGCATTCGACCATCAATACTGCTTCCCCCGCCATGCCGGAAAACGTCTCATCGACCGCCAGTTCGAAGCGGCCGAGCTTCTCGGCATGCGCTTCCATGCAGGCCGCGGCGGCAACACGCTGCCGAAATCCGAGGGGTCGACGATCCCGGATGCCATGCTGGAAACGACAGATGAATTCATCGCCGATTGCGCCCGGCTGATCGACAGTTACCACGATGGCGGTCCCTTCAGCATGCGGCAGGTGGTCATTGCTCCCTGCCAGCCGGTCAACTGCTACCGCGAGACTTTCGTTGAATCCGTAGCACTTGCCCGAGACCGTGGGGTGTTTCTGCATACGCATGTCGGCGAAGGCGAAAGCCCTGTCATCGAGGCGCGGCACGGCATGCGCACCGTCGATTACTGCGCTGAACTCGGCTTTGCCGGCCCCGACACTTTCTACGCTCATTGCTGGGAACTGACGCATGATGAATTGCGCAAGATGGCGGCAAGCGGCACCGGCGTCTCCCATTGCCCCGAGCCTGTCTATCTCGTCGGCGCCGAGGTCACCGACATTCCCGCAATGTCAGCCTTTGGCCTTCGCGTCGGGCTCGGCTGCGATGGGGCTGCCTCGAACGACAATTCCAACCTCATGCACTGCATTCACTCCGCCTATATGCTGCAATGCCTAGCGGCATCGACGCGTGCCCATCCGGTTCCGCCGCCGGTCGACTTCCTGAGCTACGCAACGACCGGCGGCGCAAACCTGCTTGGCCGCCGCGATATCGGCCGTCTTGCGCCGGGCATGGCGGCGGACCTTTTCGCGATCGATACGCGGCGGATGGATTATGTCGGCACGCGCCACGATCCGCTGAGCCTGATCGCCAAGGTCGGGATCGGCATGCCGACCGACCTCACCATGATCAACGGACGCATCGTCTGGCAGGCTGGCGAATTCACCGGCCTCGACGAATTCAAGCTTTTTGCCGACGCCGAAGCGGCGCTCGCGACAGTGGAATTTTGAAAAACCAAAAGAGGGGAACTGACATGTCCAACAATCTGACCCGCAGAACGCTCATGAAGAGCGCGGCCGCTGCCGGCCTCGCCACCGCCTTTGCCGGCCGCTCCGCACTGGCTGCCGACGAACCGCTCGGCATCGCCCTCGTCGTGCCCTCGCCGATCGGCGATGTCGGCTGGGGCCATGCACTTGCCGCCGGCATCGATCCGATCAAGGCCGCCTATGGCGACAAGGTGAAGGTCACCGTTATCGAGAACATCGCCGAAGGCCCGGATGCCGACCGCATCATGAACAAGACAGTCGCCGACGGTAACCATTTCCTGATCGCCGGCTCCTTCGGCTATCAGAATGGTGCGCTGCAGATCGCTCGCCGCAATCCCAAGGTGACCGTGTTGCATGCCTCGGGCTTCCAGGTCGCGCCGAACTTCTCACCCTTCGCCGCCAAATATTTCCAGGGCACCTATCTGCTCGGCATGGCGGCGGCGGCCGTTTCCAAGACCGGCAAACTCGGCTCGGTTTCGGCGTTTGCCATTCCCGAACTGATCACCTCCATCAATGCCTTCACGCTCGGCGCACAATCCGTCAAGCCTGACATCGAAGTCTCCGTTGTCTGGGTCAACTCGTGGTTCGATCCAGCCAAGGAGCAGGAGGCCGCCAAGGCGCTGATCTCGCAGGGCTGCGACGTCATCTTCTCGAATGCGCAGGATACGCCCTCGGTTATCTCGGCCTGCGAAGAGGCCGGCATCTATGCCTTCAACCTGAACTCCTCGATGAAGAAATATGCCGAAAAGACCTATCTCGGCTGCGTTGCTACCGACTGGTCGCCCTTCTTCAAGGCGTCTGTCGACGCCCATCTTGCCGGTACCTTCAAGGGTGCCAACACCTTCCTCGGCGTTGCCGACAAGGTGGTCGAAGTTGTCGATTGGAACCCGGCAATCCCGGCCGATACGATGAGCAAGATCAAGGCGATCGAGGCAAAGATCGCCGACGGCAGCTTCTCGCCCTTCACCGGTCCGATCACCAAGGCCGATGGCAGCGAAGGTGCTGCTTCGGGTGCGACGCTGACGGACGCGCAGATCGTCGCGATGGACTGGCACGTCAAGGGTGTCAAGACGCCACTGCCGAAGTAAGCCATGGTAAGCCCGCTCCTGTCGCTGCGCGGCATTTCCAAGAGCTACGGCCAGGTCCATGCCAACCAGCAGATCGACCTCGACGTCGCTCCCCGCTCGATCCACGCCATCCTCGGAGAAAACGGGGCCGGCAAATCGACCTTGATGAAGCTGATCTATGGCGTCGAGCAGCCGGTCAGCGGGACCGTTGCCTGGAACGGGCACCCCCTCAGCCTTGCCTCTCCAGCAGAGGCAAGGCGTGCCGGCATCGGCATGGTCTTTCAGCATTTCTCGCTATTCGAAAGCCTGACGGTGGTCGAGAACATCAGGCTTATCGTGGCCGGCAAAAAGCTCGAGCTGGCTGAGCGCATCCGCAAGCTCGGGCACGAGTTCGGCCTCGAGGTCGATCCGATCGCCGATGTGCATTCGCTCTCCGTCGGCGAGCGGCAGCGGGTGGAGATCATCCGCTGCCTGATGACCGATCCGAAACTTTTGATCCTCGACGAGCCGACATCGGTCCTGCCGCCGCAGGCCGTGGAGAAGCTGTTTGAGACCTTGCGCCGACTGCGAGACGGCGGCGTTTCCATCCTTTTCATTTCCCACAAGCTGGAGGAGATCCAGTCGCTCTGTGACCGTGCGACGATCCTGCGCGGTGGGCGCGTGACCGGCCATGTCGATCCGCGCGAGCATGACGCCCATGACCTTGCCCGCATGATGATCGGTCGCGACATGCCGGAACCCATGCCGGCGCTGCCGCTTGCCGAAGGCGAGAAACGGCTGGAATTGATCGGCCTTGATTACAGGCCGGACGATCCTTTCGCAGTGCCGCTCTCCCAGGTCAGCCTGGCCGTGCGTGCCGGCGAGATCCTCGGCATCGCCGGTATTTCTGGCAATGGCCAGAGCGAGCTTGCCGCGCTGATCTCCGGCGAGACGATCCTGCCGCGGGAACAACGCGATCAGGTCTTCATGATGGGCAAGGATGTCGGCGCGCTCGACCCGGCGGCCCGCCGGCAGCTCGGATTTGCCTTCGTACCGGAGGATCGGCTTGGCCGGGGCGCCGTCCCCGAAATGTCGCTCACCCTCAACAGTCTGCTCACTGCCCATCCCTTGAACCTCGTCAGACGCGGCCTGCTCGACAAGGCGCAGGCGACCGCCTTCACTAATGAGTGCATCCGCGACTACGACGTGCGCACGCGCGGCCCCGAGGCCGAAGCCGGCTCACTCTCCGGCGGTAATTTGCAAAAGTTCATCGTCGGCCGAGAAATCATGCTGGCGCCGAAACTGCTCTTCCTTGCCCAGCCCACGTGGGGCGTCGATATCGGCGCAGCCGCGGCAATCCGCAAGCGGCTGATCACGCTGCGCAACGAAGGCATGGCGATCCTTGTCATCTCCGAGGAGCTGGAAGAATTGTTCGAACTTAGCGACTTCATCCAGGTCCTGCACCACGGCACGCTGAGCCCGCCGCTCGTCACGCGCGACACCAAACCCGAAGAGATCGGCCGATACATGATCGGCGTCCAGTCGCAGCGCGAGAAAGCGACCGCATGAGCAGACCCTTGTTTGCCGCCCTGCCAACCCTCGTCCGCCGGGAGCGCGCCTCGCTTGCCGCCACCCTGCTTGCCCCGCCCATCGCGCTTGTCATCACGATCATCCTCAATCTCGGCCTTTATGTCGTCATGGGGCGTGATCCGGCTGCGGTCATCTATGCAATGCTGATCGAGCCTTTCTACTCCTGGGCATCCTTCTCCGAAGTGCTCCTGAAGACCGGACCGCTGCTGCTGATCGCGCAGGGGTTGGCGATCGGCTTCCGCGCCAAGGTGTTCAACATCGGTGCCGAAGGGCAATTCGTGCTCGGTGCAATCTTTGCCTCCGCCATTCCGATCTGGTGGCCCGATGCCACCGGCCAATGGATCTGGCCGGCAATGCTGCTGCTCGGCCTGATTGGCGGCGCGCTCTGGGCATCATTGACTGCCTTCTGGCGTGTCCGGCTGAACGCTAACGAAATCCTGGTCTCGCTGATGTTGAGTTTCGTTGCGGTGCAGCTTCTCAATTATCTGCTGCTCGGCCCCTGGAAAGATCCGAATGGCTTCAACTTCCCGCAGTCGGTCATGTTTCAGTATGACGCGATGGTGCCGGTCCTGATCGAGGGAACGCGCGTCAATGTCTCTCTGATCCTTGCCGTTCTGCTGTCCGTCGCTGCATGGATCTTCATGCAGAAGAGCTTCATCGGCTACAAATTGCAGGTCGGCGGACTGGCGCCAGGGGCCGCAAGCTATGCCGGCTTCAAAGAGGGCTGGGCAATTTGGCTGTCGCTCCTGATCGGTGGCGCAGCCGCCGGTCTTGCTGGCGCAGCCGAAGTTGCCGGCCCGCTCGGCCAGCTACAGCGCTCGATCTCGACCGGTTATGGCTATGCTGCCATCATCGTCGCCTATCTCGGCGGGCTGCATCCGATCGGCATCGTCATATCGTCGGTCGTCATGGCGGCCCTCTACATTGGCGGCGACAATGCCATGGTCTCCGCCAATTTGCCGATCGCAGCCGTCCGCGTTTTCCAGGGCAGCCTGCTGCTCGCCTATCTGATCGCCGTCGCCTTCGTCCGCTACCGCCTTGCCTGGCGCCCTGTCGCTATCAGGAGCCCATCATGAATGCCATCGAGTTTATCCTGGCCGGCATGCTGGCGGCAGCAACGCCCTTTTTGCTGGCGGCGCTTGGCGAGCTTGTGGTCGAGCGCGCGGGCGTGCTCAATCTCGGCGTCGAAGGGCTAATGGCGTTCGGCGCCGTCATCGCATTCATCGTCGTCTATCACGGCGGCGGCCACTTTCTTGCTTTTCTTGCAGCCGGCATCGGCGGCATCCTGCTCTCGCTTGTCTTTGCCGGGATCATCCTTGGCTTCAACGCAAACCAGGTCGCGACGGGGCTGGCCATCGGCATTCTCGGCCAGGGCCTGTCGGCGCTGTTCGGCAAGAGCTATGAGAGCCTCACCGTCAAGGCATTGCCGAAGATTACCATTCCCGGCCTTTCTGACATCCCTGTCATTGGCGGGTTGTTCACCCAGGATATCGTCGTTTGGCTTTCGCTTCTGGTGACACTCGCGATCTGGGCGGCGTTTGCCTATAGCAAGGTGGGTCTCGTCATTCGCGCCGTCGGCGAAAACCCGAAAGCCGCTCACGCCATCGGCTATTCCGTCATCGCCGTGCGCTTCGCCGCTGTCGCATTCGGCGGCATGATGGCGGGCTTTGCCGGCGCCTACGCGTCGACGATCTATACGCCGCTCTGGGCTGACGGCATGATCGCCGGCCGCGGCTGGATCGCCATTGCGCTCGTCGTCTTCGGAACCTGGCTGACGGGGCGGATCTTCCTCGGGGCTTGCCTCTTCGGTGCCGTATCGCTGATGGGGCTTGCCGCGCAGGCAACCGGGCTCGACGTGCCCTCGCAGCTTTTGGCTTGCCTGCCCTATCTCGTGACGATCATCGTGCTCGGCATCATCTCGGCAGACCGCCGCCTGCTGAAGCTCAATGGCGTCGCCTCGCTCGGCGAGCCATTCGAGCGATAGCAGAGCGGCCTGCACGACGGCGCAGGCCGCTGACTGAGATCAATCATGTCTGGTGAGAAAGGCTGAGACAACGTCGAGGCAAAGCTCTCTTTCCTCGACATGCGGCATGTGGCTGGAGTTCTCGAAGAGAACCCACTCGCAACCCTTCACACAATCGACATAGGGTTTGACGACGAGCGGGGTCGCCTCGTCATATTTGCCGGAGATCAAAAGCGTCGGCGCCTGAATGAGCGGCAGACGATCCTCGATCGTCCAGTCCTTCATCGTGCCGATGACGTGGAATTCGGTCGGGCCATTCATGTTGCGGTAGACGGTGTTGTCTTCGTCCATGATCGCGAAGGTGCGCGCAACTTCCGGCGGCCATGGGGAAACGCGGCAGACATGCCGGTCGTAGAAGACGCGCGAGGCCGCGATATAGTCCGGATCGGTGATCGTGCCAGCTTCCTCGTGCTTCAGCAGCGTATCCTGCACCTCCTGCGGCAGCTCTTCACGCAGTCGGTTTGCCTCAGCCACCCAAGTATGCATGTTGGCTGGCGAATTGGCGATGACGAGCGCCTTCAATCCCTTCGGCTGGCGTACTGCATGTTCGGCGCCCAGCATACCGCCCCAGGACTGACCGAGGAAGGCGTAGCGATCCTGAATGCCGAGATGCTTGAGTAGCGCATCGAGTTCTTCGAGGAAGAGCGCCGGCGTCCAGAAATCCGGCCCCTTCTCGGGTAACCGGGTCGAGTTGCCGTTGCCGAGCTGATCGTAATGGATGACGACGCGGCCATCGAGCTCCGAGATACCCTTGAAGGAATCGACATAATCATGCGTGCAGCCGGGGCCACCATGGGCGACGACAAGCGGCAGTTTTCCGGAATCAAGCGAACCGGTGATGCGATACCATGTCTGGTATTCGCGAAACGGCAGAAAGGCTTCCTTCGTCGAAACTGCGGTCACAAGCGTCTCCATCTTCAGGGGCAATGATGGAGACCATAGCGTGGCCGAAAAGGCGAAGGCAGCTATCAGAAGTTATAGGATGGGCGATCTTCCAGCAGTCGGTAATGCGTGGCCCGCACGACGGCCTGCGTGCGGTTGCGGGCGCCCAGCTTCTTGGCAGCCGCATTGAGATGCATGACGACGGTCGGCACCGAACGGTCGATGATGCGCGAGATTTCCTTGGCCGAGAGGCCCTCTGCCGAATGGCGCAAACATTCGCGCTCCCGTTCCGTCAGGCGGATCTTGCCGACGCTCAGCGCCTTGGCATCGAAAAGCGAATAGGCGGCCTCGTGGAAGACATGGGCCAACAGGTTGAAATCGGCGATGTAGCGCAGCGCATGCTGCTCGAAATCGCTGTTGGCGCCGAAACGGATGCCGGTCACCGTCGCGTAGTCGCCTCGGGGCATATGAACGGGAACGGTGACACCGGTCGACATGTCACGTTCGCTGAGATAGCGCGTCACCGGCGCGGTGTCGTCGCTCATGAAGCGATTGATAAGCGTGTCGGCATCCCGGTCGTAATTCCAGAAGAAAGGAGCGGAGGTGCGCAGCGCCACCTGCTGAACGGGATCGATGCGGAAGTAGCCGCGGTCGAACCAGTATTCCCGCATGTCCTCGGAAATATTGCGCAGCTTCAACAGTGAAGGGATCATGATCGCGCCGTCGATGTCATAGGGCACGGGCGTGTAGTCGTAGATCAGGGCCTCGAAGCCGATCTCCTGCATCGCCGCGAAAACCTGATCGATACGCCCGTCCAGCGTCTCATGGGCTGAGAATTGCCGGCGGATCGTTCCGATTTCATCAAGCATGGCAGGCTCCCGGTCGGTGGTTCCCCACCCTATCACTTCTTATAGCTGGCAAAGACTGTGGTTTGCGGTAAAAATTTAGCCATGCCCAATTATTGAGCAAGCGAAATCTTCTGCCGGAGCGGTCAATGTGGCGTGAAATCGAGCCTGAGGCGCGACATGAGATCGAAGTCGACGGTTACAAGGTGGTCGCCTACAGTTTCGGGAGCGGCAACGAGACCGTCTTCTGCCTGAATGGCGGCCCGGGTCTGCCCTGCGATTATCTGCGCGAGGCCCATTCCTGTCTCATCGACAAAGGCTATCGCGTGGTGGCCTTCGATCAGCTCGGCACCGGCGCCTCCGACAGGCCGACCGACGCATCGCTCTGGACCATCGGCCGTTATGTCGAGGAGACCGAGACGGTGCGCAAGGCGCTCGGCCTCGGCAAGGTGCATATGCTCGGCCACTCCTGGGGCGGCTGGCTGGCGATCGACTATGCGCTCACTTATCCGGAAAACCTGCAGACGCTGATCCTGGAAGATACTGTCGCCGACATGCCGCACCTGATTTCCGAACTGGAGCGGCTGCGCGCCGCCCTCGGTCCTGAGACGGTGGCGATGATGCAGAAGCATGAGGCGCAGGGCACTTACAATCATCCGGAATATCAGGCGGCCGTGACGATCCTGAACTATCGCCATGTCTGCCGCCTGCCGGAATGGCCGGCTCCCGTGCGCCGCTCGCTCGACGACTGGAACATGGGTCCCTATGAGACCATGCAGGGTCCGAACGAATTCCTCTATATCGGCAATCTGAAGGACTGGAACCGTATCCCCGATCTGTCACGCGTGACGACGCCGGTGCTGATCACCACGGGCGAATATGACGAACTGACGCCGGCCTGTGCGCTTCGCATGAAGCTTGCCTTGCCGAATGCCGAGCTCAAGGTCTTTACCAATGCCAGCCACATGCCATTTTATGAAAACCCGCATGATTATTATCCCGCGCTGATCGATTTTCTGTCGCGGCGTAGGGCAAGCTGATGCAGGATCAGGTGATCGGAACCCGCCGAAGACAAGGGGGCGAGCGCCGCCATGCATCGTTATAAATTCATACTGACCCGGCCGGTCCAGTTCCTGCCCGTTATCTTCGGCATCAGCGTCATCACCTTCATCCTGGTGCGATTGATCCCCGGCGATCCCGCCCGCAATATTCTCGGCACGCGCGCGACACCGACGGCCCTTGCCAATATCCGCGCCCAATACGGCCTCGATCAGCCGATGTGGCTGCAATATTTCTACTTTCTCAAGAACCTCGCGAATGGCGAAATGGGCAAGTCGATCCTCTACAAGATCGACGTATTTCCGCTGATCGCCACGCGCATCGAGCCGACGATCGCGCTGGTACTGACAAGCGTCATCCTGTCGATCCTGATCGCCGTGCCGATGTCGGCGATTGCCGCTCGCAACGCTGGCCGGGCGCCTGATCATGCAGTACGCGTCATCTCCACATTCGGGATCGGCTTTCCGCCTTTCTGGCTCGGCCTGATGCTGATCATTCTTTTCAGCGTCGAACTCGGCGTCCTGCCCGTCTCCGGCTACGGCACGACACTGGCCGACAAGCTCTCCCATCTCATCTTGCCGGCGTTGACCGTTGCATTGTCACTGTCGACGGTGCTGACCCGCAGCCTGCGCTCCGCGATGATCGAATCCCTGAAATCGGATGTAGCGACAGCCGCTCGCGCCCGCGGCATGCCTGAGAGCATCGTCTTCTGGCGCCACGTCCTGCCGAATTCGCTGGTACCGACAATCAATCTTCTGGCCGTCAACATTGGCTGGCTGATCGGCGGCACTGTCGTCGTGGAAAGCGTCTTTGCCCTGCCCGGCATGGGCCAATTGCTGGTGCGCGCCATCTTCTCGCGCGACTATATGGTCGTCCAGGGCGTGGCCATGACCTTTGCCTGCGCCACCGTGCTGGTCAATTTCATTGCCGATATCGTCACCGTCGCTGTCGATCCGAGGGTGAAGCTATGAGCGTCGATGCCTTTACTCCCTCTCCCGTCGCCTGGCGCCGTTTCCTCGGCCACCGGCTGACACTCGTCATCGGCGCCGGCATTCTTCTGTTCTTTCTGCTTCTGGCAATCGCCGCTCCGCTGGTCGCACCCTATGATCCGATCCTGCAGAATGCCGATGTGCGGCTGCAGTCACCCTCCTTCGCCCATCTCTTCGGCACGGACAATTTCGGCCGCGACATACTTTCTCGCGTCATATGGGGCGCCCGCATCGATCTGCAGATTGCCGTCATCGGCGTGATCTTCCCGTTCCTGATCGGCACGACCGTTGGCACCATCGCCGGCTTCTTCGGCGGCATCGTCGATGCGGTTTTCATGCGCCTCGTCGATATCATCCTCGCCTTTCCCTTCCTTGTCCTGATGCTGTCGATCATCGCCATCCTCGGGCCGGGCCTCAGCAGCTTCTATATTGCCATGGCGCTGGTCGGCTGGGTCTCCTATGCGCGCCTTATCCGCGCGCAGATGCTGGTGCTGAAAAGCAGCGATTACGCAGTTGCAGCCGTCAGCCTCGGCTTCAGTCGTTTCAGGATCATGTTCCGTCACCTTCTGCCGAATGCGATTGCCGGCTCCATCGTCTTTTCCATGTCGGATGCCACACTGGTGCTGCTCAGCGGCGTAGCGGTCAGCTATCTCGGCCTCGGTGTGCAGCCGCCGCTCGCCGAATGGGGCGTCATGGTCGCCGAAGGCCAAAGTTTCATCACCACGGCCTGGTGGATCACGCTTTTCCCCGGCCTGTCGATCGTCTGTCTTGCCTTCGGTTTCAGCATGCTGGGTGATGCGCTCGGCGAACTTCTCGGAATTCACGAATGAGCGCTTCGGTCCTTTCCGTCCGCGACCTGACGGTCAAGGTTCATCTCGATGGCGGCGTACGAACGCTGATCGACCATGTTTCCCTTGATCTCGCCAAGGGCGAAATTCTCGGCCTCGTCGGCGAAAGTGGCTCGGGCAAGAGCCTGCTCTGCCGCTCGCTCGTCCGGCTGCTGCCCTCCTCGCTGATCAAGATCGAGGGCGGCACCGTCCTGCTCGAGGGGCGCGATCTGACGACGGCAAGCGATGCCGAGATTCTGGAAGTGCGCGGCGGCGAGATCGGCATGATCTTCCAGAACCCGACGAGCCATCTCGATCCGGTCATGCGCATCGGCGACCAGATTTCCGAGGGCATCCGCTATCATCAGGAGCTCAGCGCCAAGGAAGCACGGGCGGCAGCCATCGATATCCTGACGCAGGTCGGCTTTCCCGATCCCGTTCGCCAATATGACAGCTATCCGCACGAGTTTTCCGGTGGCATGCGCCAGCGTGCCATGATCGGCGTGGCACTCTCCTGCAACCCGAAGATCCTGATCGCCGACGAGCCGACGACCGCGCTCGACGTGACGATCCAGGCGCAGATCCTGAAACTTTTGCTGGAGATCCGAGAAAAGCGTGGCCTGTCGATCATCCTCATCACCCACGATCTCGGCATCGTCGCCCAGACCTGCGACCGCATCGCCGTCATGCGCAACGGCAAGCTGCTTGAACAGGGGCCGAAACGCACGATCCTCTCCCGGCCGCAGGATCCCTATACGATCAACCTGATCAACAGCCATCCCTCCATGCCGGACGAGGCGCCAATGCCGGAGCCGCAGGTCGTGTCTTCGGCCGCATCGACCAAGCCGCTTCTTGAAATCGACGACCTGCATGTGCGTTTCAAGGTTGGCGGCAGCCTGTTCAAGGGCAGCGCCAAGACGGTGAGCGCCGTTTCAGGCGTCAGCCTGCAGGTCATGCCGGGCGAAACCATCGGCATCGTCGGCGAATCCGGCAGCGGCAAGAGCACACTCGCACGCGCCGTGCTGGGGCTGACGCCGATCTCCTCAGGCCATGTGTCCTTCGAAGGGATCGATCTCGCGCAGCGGCGGGCTACCGGACTCGCAAAGCTGCGGCGTGAGACGGCCATGGTCTTTCAGGACCCTTATAACGCACTCAATCCGCGCCTCACGATCGGGCAGATGCTTGCCGAGGTGCTGAAGGTGCAGGGCAAGGTGCCGACATCTGCCATTCCGGAGAGGATCGGCGAATTACTCGATCTTGTCGGGCTGGAGCGGGAGTTTGCAAATCGCAAGCCCCGCAGCATGAGCGGTGGTCAGTGCCAGCGCGCCGGGATTGCCCGGGCGCTCGCTGTCGATCCGAAGCTCATTATTGCTGACGAATGTGTTGCGGCCCTCGACGTCACGATCCAGGCACAGATCATCGCGCTTTTCCGCGAACTGACCGCAAAGATGAACCTGACGCTGATGTTCATCGCCCATGACCTGGCGATCGTGCGCAACCTCTGCGAACGCGTGGTCGTCATGTATCGTGGCGAGATCGTCGAGGAAGGCTTCTCGGAAGAGGTCTTCGCGCGGCCGAAACATCCCTATACCGCGGCGCTGATTGCCGCCATTCCCGACATCGACCCGGACAAGCCGCTTCTGAGCAGCGCCAGCTTGGAAGACGAGCTGCAATCGATGCCGGCACTACCCGTCAAACGCATGCCTTAACAACGAAGGGAACGAACGCATGATCACCAGATGGAAATCAATCGGGCTTGCAGCGCTTCTTGCGGGCCTGACGCTCAGTGCATCCTACGCCGAAGCCGCCGGCGTGCTCACCATCGGCCGCCGAGAAGATTCGACGACATTCGATCCGATCAAGACGGCGCAGAACATCGACAACTGGGTCTTCTCCAACGTCTATGACGTACTGATCCGCGTCGACAAGACCGGCACCAAGCTGGAGCCCGGCCTTGCCGAAAGCTGGACCGTCTCCGACGATGGCCTGACCTATGTCTTCAAGATCCGCGACGCGAAATTCTCTGACAGTTCTCCGCTGACGGCAGAAGATGCCGCCTTCAGCCTGTTGCGTATCCGCGATGACGCAGGCTCGCTCTGGAGCGACTCCTACAAGGTAATCGACACCGCCGTCGCGACCGATCCGCACACGCTGACGATCAAGCTCAAGAATCCGTCGGCGCCCTTCCTGTCGACGCTGGCGCTGCCAAACGCATCCGTCATCTCCAAGGCCGGCATCGAATCCATGGGCGCGGACGCTTACGCGGAAAAGCCGATCGCCTCCGGCGCCTTTGTGGTCGACGAATGGCGGCGCGGCGACCGTGTCATCCTGAAGAAGAACCCGAATTTCTGGCAGGCCGATCGCGTCAAGCTCGACGGCGTCGAATGGATCTCGGTGCCCGACGACAATACCCGCATGCTGAACGTGCAGGCAGGCCAGCTCGATGCGGCCATCTTCGTGCCCTTCTCGCGCGTCGAGGAGTTGAAGAAGGATGCAGGCCTCAACGTGCTGATCGACCCGTCGACGCGCGAAGATCATCTGCTGATCAACCATGCGCATGGCGATCTCGGCAAGAAGGAAGTGCGCCAGGCGCTCGATCTCGCAATCGACAAGAAGGCGATCGTCGATACCGTCACTTTCGGTCAGGGGACAGTCGCCAATTCCTATATTCCGAAGGGCGCTCTCTATTATTACGCCGACAACCTGAAGCGCCCCTACGATCCGGAAAAGGCCAAGAAGTTGCTGGCCGATGCCGGCGTCTCCAACCTGACGCTGAATTACCTGATCCGCGCCGGCGACGAGGTGGATGAGCAGACGGCTGTGCTGGTGCAGCAGCAGCTCGCCAAGGCAGGCATCACTGCCAACCTGCAGAAGGTCGACCCCAGCCAGGAATGGGACATGACGGTTGCGGGCGACTACGACATCTCGGTCAACTACTGGACCAACGACATTCTCGACCCGGACCAGAAGACGACTTTCGTGCTCGGTCACGATTCCAACAACAACTACTTGACCAACTACAAGAATGAAGCGGTGAAGGAACTGGTCGCCAAGGCCCGCCTGGAACTCGATCCCAAGAAGCGCGAGCAGATGTATATCGACCTCCAGAAGACGGCGAAGGACGACGTCAACTGGATCGATCTCTACTACAGCCCGTATATCAACGTGGCGCGCAAGAACATCGACAACTTCTACCAGAACCCGCTCGGCCGCTTCTTCCTGGAAGACACGGTCAAGAACTGAGCCCGAACCTCGGTATCATCCTCCGCCGCCCTGAAAGCGGCGGAGTATTGTTTTCAGGAGCAATCGGGAATGACGACGGATAAAAAATCGCATTCATAGGGGTGGCCGAGATTGGGCTAGCCTATGGAAGCGGCTCTCGACGGTTCCAGTCATAAGGTTGCTGCTGATCTCGCCGCCTGCTCGTAATAGCCCGATAAGGCTCTCAAATGAGAGGCGATACTAGAAAGATCATCCTGCGACAGGCCCGACACCTTCGTCGCTTCGACCAGCAGCCGCTCACGGATCTCAGAATAACGCGTCAGCGCTTCCAGACCCTTGTCGGTAACCTGGATGACTTTCTCCTTGCCAGATTTTCCGGTTTTGACCAGTCCTGCGGCATCAAGCTTCTTTACCGCGTAATTGGCGACATGGGTGTCTTCGATATCGAGCACGAGGCAGAGGTCGGACAGTGTCTTCGGCCGGTCGCGATGGCGGACCGAGTGAATGATGAGGATCTCCACCGGCGACAAGCTAGGCACCCCGGCGGCGGCCATACAGCGCACCATCCAGCGATTAAAGGCGTGAGAAAAGAGGACCGATCCGTATTCGAGCTCCGAGAGAGCCGGCGAGCTGCCGAGCGCCAGATGGGCCGACGAGACGATCAGGTCGCGGGGAGCCTTTTGGTCTTTCGATTTTTCCATTGAACGCCCTTTCATCTCAAATGCTCAGGCATCTCTCGGTCCGTATCCGCCGCCTGTTGGCGTCACGACCGTAAAGGCTTCGCCCGCTTCCAGCACCGTGTGGGCAGCACCGATCAGTTCATCGATCGTGCCGTCATTGCGGCGAACATAGTTGCGGCCGGTCTGCCCGTCTTCGCCACCCTTCAGACCGAAGGGTGCGACGCGACGATGGCCGGAGAGAACGGCAAATTCCAGTTTCTCGCGCGTACGGATCGTGCGCTGCGTGCCATTGCCGGCATGCCACTGACCGCGGCCCCCGGAATTCGGTCGGATATGGAAATCCTCCAGCACGACAGGAAAACGGCTCTCCAGAATTTCCGGATCGGTGAGGCGCGAATTGGTCATGTGCGTATGCACGGCATCCGCACCGTTGAAGCCGGGGCCGGCCGGTGCACCAGAGCAGATGGTTTCGTAATATTGGTACTTGTCGTTGCCGAAGGTCAGGTTGTTCATCGTGCCTTGTGCCGCGGCCATGGCGCCGACGGCGCCGATCAGGCAGTTGGTCACGGCCTGACTGACTTCGACATTGCCGGCGACGACGGCCGCCGGATAGGCCGGCGTCAGCATCGTGCCATCGGGAATAACGATATGGATCGGCCGCAGGCAGCCGGCATTCATCGGAATATCCGCCTCGACCAGCACGCGGAAAACATAGAGCACGGCCGCGCGCGTCACCGGCGCCGGCGCATTGAAATTGTCGGGGCGCTGGGCCGACGTGCCGGTAAAATCGACTGTCGCTTCTCGCTTTTCCCGATCGATGGAAATCTTGACGACGATCTTGCAGCCCTGATCCATCTCATAGGAAAATTCGCCGTCCGGCAGCCGGTCGAGCACGCGGCGGACACTTTCGGCGGCGTTGTCCTGCACATGGCCCATATAGGCGTCGACCACGTCTTCGCTGAAAAGCGCAATCATCTTCTTCAGTTCCGCCACGCCCTTTTCATTGGCGGCAACCTGCGCCTTCAGGTCGTTGACGTTCTGCGCCAGCGTGCGCACGGGATAACGCGCACCGGTCAAGAGATCGGCAAGGGCATCCTCACGGAATTTGCCGCGATCGAGAAGCTTGAAATTATCGATGTAAACGCCTTCCTCCTCGATATGCGTCGCGAGCGGCGACATCGAGCCAGGCGAGATGCCGCCGATATCAGCGTGATGCCCGCGGCTTGCCACCCAGAAGCGGATGCGCGTGCCGGCATCGTCGAAGACCGGCGTGCAGACGGTGAGGTCAGGCAGATGCGTGCCGCCATTATAGGGCGCATTGATCAGGAAGACGTCGCCCGGATGAATGACGGGATTTTCGCGGATGGCGGTCGCGACGGATGCATCCATGGAGCCGAGATGCACTGGCATATGCGGCGCGTTGGCGACGAGATTACCGTCCGCATCGAAGACCGCGCAGGAAAAATCGAGCCGTTCTTTGATGTTGACGGAGTAGGCGGTGTTCTGCAGCGTCACACCCATCTGCTCAGCAATCGACATGAAGAGATTGTTGAAGATCTCCAGCATGACCGGATCGGCTTTGGTGCCGATCGCCGTGCGCTCGGGCAGCGCCTTGATGCGGGTGAGCACGACATGATCGCGCGCCGTCAGCTTCGCCTGCCAGCCATCTTCCACGATGATGGTCTGGTTCGGCTCGATGATGATGGCCGGCCCGGTCACGGTCTGGCCGGGAAGGATGTGATCGCGCAGGACGACCGCCGCATCATGGCTTTCACCCTGCGAATGGAACTGGGTTCGCCGGATGGCCGAAACCTCGCCATCACCGGCCTCGCCGCGATCGACGTCGATTTCGGCGGCCGCACCGCCGATGCATTCGACCTCGACTGCTTCCACGACCAGCGGCTTGTCCTCGGCGACGAAGCCGAAGCGACGCTTGTGCAGGATCTCGAACTCCCTGCGAAGGCGCGTCTCGTTATCAGCCTGCGGGAACAGTGCCTCGACCGCCAGCAGCGTATCGGTGCCGGCATAGCGAATATGAGCGCGCAGCACCGTCTTGATCTTGCCGGCCGCGACGCCCTGCGCCACCAGTTCCGGCTGACACTCGCCCTGCAATTCCCTGCCAAGCGCGGTCATCGCTGCGGGAGCAGCCGCATCGAGCGGCACACCGAGCGCCTTTTGACGCGTGGAGCGGATATCGGCGAGACCCATGCCATAGGCAGACAGAAGACCGGACATCGGATGCAGGAGGATACTCTTCATCCCGAGCGCATCAGCGACAAGGCAGGCATGCTGACCGCCAGCGCCACCAAAGCAGTTGAGCGCATAACGCGTCACGTCATAACCGCGCTGGACGGAAATCCTCTTGATCGCCTCGACCATATTGGCAACGGCAATGCGGATGAATCCGTCAGCCACTTCTTCGGGGCTACGCCCGTCACCGATCTCGGCTGCCAGCGCGGCGAACTTCTGCCGCACCGCCTCGACATCGAGCGGCTGATCCTGGTTCGGGCCGAAGATCGCCGGGAAGAAATCGGGCAGCAGTTTGCCAGCCATGACATTGGCATCGGTCACCGCGAGCGGGCCGCCATTGCGATAGCAGGCGGGGCCTGGGAAAGCGCCGGCGGAATCAGGCCCAACTCGGAAGCGGCCGCTCTCGAAATGCAGGATCGAACCGCCGCCGGCAGCCACCGTATGGATCAGCATCATCGGCGCGCGAACACGTACGCCGGCGACTTCCGTTTCGAAGGCCCGCTCATATTCACCGTCGAAATGCGCCACGTCAGTCGAGGTGCCGCCCATATCGAAGCCGATCACATGGCCGAAACCCGCCTGCTCGCCGGTCTTGGCAAGACCAACCACGCCGCCGGCCGGGCCGGACAGGATCGCGTCCTTGCCCTGAAACATATCGGCTGCCGTCAGGCCGCCCGAGGACATCATGAACATCACGCGCGCGCCGGTGCGCGCCACGTCAAGTTCGTCCGAGACCTGACTGACATAGCGGCCGAGCACTGGCGAAAGATAAGCGTCGACAACGGTCGTATCGCCACGGCCGACCAGCTTGATCAGCGGCGAGACTTCGTGACTGACGGAAACCTGTTCGAAACCGATGGCGCGAGCAATGCGCGCGGCGATTGCCTCATGCTCCGGATATTTATAGGCATGCATGAAGACGATCGCGACGGCGCGGTAACCCTTGGCGCGCAGGTCGCGCAACGCTGCTTCCGTTGCCGCCTCGTCGAGCTTTATCTCGACAGTACCGTCAGCGAGTACACGCTCATCCAGCTCGACCACATCCTGATAGAGCGCTTCCGGTTTGACGATCTCGGTTGCAAAGATCTTCTTGCGCTCCTGATAGCCGATGCGGAGGGCGTCGCGGAAACCCTTCGTCGTCACCAGCGCCAGACGTTCGCCCTTGCGCTCGAGGAGCGCATTGGTGGCGACGGTGGTGCCCATACGCACCTCGCCGATCAGCCCGACCGGGATCGCTTCACCGGTGGTCAGGCCGAGATGCAGACGGATCCCGTGGACAGCGGCATCACGATAGGCGTCCGGATTTTCGGACAGCACCTTTCGGGCGTGCAGGGCACCGGACGGGTCGCGTCCGACGATATCCGTGAAGGTACCTCCACGATCGATCCAGAAGTCCCAGCTACCAGCCGTAGTGCCCAACAAAATCGCCTCCACCGTTCGTTTCGGATTTCACTAAGAAATTATCGACAAATCGTCAACGTTTTATAGAAGAGAAAGCCGCCGAAAGTATCGATGGGTGGAGGGCGTAGGATCGGCCCGACATTCAGGCGCATAGAATCGAACGCCGCGGCCCGAGGGCCGCGGCGACAAGGTTGGGATGAATGACGGATTCTTGAGGGCCAGCCCTCAAACGCCGCCCTTCCCGTTTGATCAACGCGAGGTCAGATCGTCGGGCAGTTCGGCATTATGGTATTTGCGATAGATATCGCGCAGCACCTTGTTGTCGAAATTGGTCTTCACCCACTGGTCGAGCCAGGTCTTGAGGCCGGTTTCGCCCTTCGGAATGCCGATACCGAGGTTGGTTTCCTTCTGCGTGAACTTCACCTGCAGCGGATGGTCGGCCATCTTCTTGTTGATGCCATTGATGACGGCCGACTGGCTGGAAACGGTGTCAACCTGCCCGGACACGACCGAGGTGATCAGCGTTGCGTCATCCTCGAAGCGGACGATATTGGCGCCCTTCGCATTGGCGGTGATGTCCTGATCATTGGTGGTGGCGCGGGTAACACCGATGCGCTTGCCGTCGAGATCGGCATAATTCTTGATCTCAACGTTCGGTTGGGCAGCAACGACGAGCGCGAGCGTCGCATAGGGAACGGAATAATCGATCGCCTTCTTGCGCTCTTCGGTGATGCCGAGCGAGGAGACGACCATGTCGGCCTTGCCGGTCTGAACCGAGGGAACGCGGGCGGCGTTGGTGATTTCCACCAGTTCGAGCTGGACGCCGAGATCCTTGGCGATCAACTTCGCAGTTTCGATGTCAGAGCCCGACGGCTGCAGGCTCTCATCGACGAAAGAATACTCCGGAATACCCATCGCGACCGCGATGCGAACCTTGCCGGCCTTCTTGATATTGTCGAGCACATCGGCATGAGCAACGCTTGCCAGCGCCAGCAGGCCCGCGCCCGCCAAAAGTGCCAGTTTCGAAATCATTGTCTTCGGCATACTCCAAGTCTCCTCTACCTGATTGCCTCTGCCCGCTCTCTGTCGGGCCTCCTCTCAAACCTGCGCCGGCTCATCCGGGGGCAGGCAATTTCCTACCGCACTGACGAGGTCTAAAGTTCCGCGGCCATAAATTCCTTGAGTTCCGGCGTCTGCGGATTGCTCAGGATGTCCGCGCCACCCATCTCCCAGACCTTGCCGGTATGCATGTAGATGACGCGGTTGGCGGCGCGCTTGGCAAAGCCCATTTCGTGCGTGACGACGATCATCGTCATGCCGCCGCGGGCAAGATCTTCCATCACGCGCAACACTTCGCCCGTCAGCTTCGGGTCGAGCGCCGAGGTCACCTCGTCGAACAGCATCACCTTCGGCTGCATGGCGAGCGAGCGGGCGATTGCCACGCGCTGCTGCTGGCCACCGGACAGTTGCTCCGGATAGGCATCGATCTTTTCCGAGAGGCCGACCTTGGCGAGCACCTGCCTGGCGATCTCGAAGGCTTGGTCCTTGCGCATGCCCTTCACGCAGCGCAGCGCCAGCATGATGTTTTCGGCGACCGTCATATGCGGGAAGAGATTGTAGCTCTGGAACACCATGCCGATGTCGCGACGTAATGTCCTGAGATCGAGCTTCGGATCTTCGACGTGATGGCCGCAGACCTCGATCGAGCCGTCCTGGATCGTCTCCAGCCGGTTGATGCAGCGCAACGCCGTGCTCTTGCCGGAGCCGGACTGGCCGATCAGAGCCACCACTTCGCCGGCATCGATCTCGAAGGAGACGCCCTTCAGCACTTCCAGCGCGCCGAAGCGCTTGACCACATTGGTGAGTTTAACGGCGACCGACATTGAGCTTCCTCTCGAGAGAGCGGCTCCAGACCGACAGCGGATAGCAGACAGCGAAATAGAGAAGCGCTGCGATACCGAAGACCAGGAAGGGCTGGAACAGGGAGTTGTTGATGACCTGCGCCGCACGCGTCAGCTCCAGGAAGCCGACGACCGAGGCGAGCGAGGTGTTCTTGACGAGCTGGACGAGGAAACCGACCGTCGGCGGCGTGGCGATCCGAAGCGCCTGCGGCAGGATCACATCCCGCAGCGCCTGCCAGCGTGTCAAGCCGAGGCATTCGGCCGCCTCGAATTGCGTGCGTGAAATGGATTCGACCGAGCCGCGCCAGATCTCGCCGAGATAGGAGCTCGAATAGATCATCATGCCGAGGCCGGCCGCTACAAGCGGCGGCACGGAGATATTGATCACCCCGAGGCCGAAATAGAGGATAAACATCTGGATCAGCAGCGGCGTACCCTGAACGATCTGGATGTAGATGAGGGCTGCCCGCCTTACCCAAAGGAAGCGGGAGATGCGGCACAGCATGACGAAGAAGCCAGCAATGCCGCCGAGCAGGAAGGCAAGCGCTGACAGCACCACTGTCCAGAGAAGCCCGTCCAGCAGGTAGATTAGATGATTGAAGGAAAACCCACCGAGCATAGCGACCTCTAGAGCGACGTACCGAGCCGGCGGCGGCGCGGAAAGGCGATGAGACCGAGGCCGTAGAAGCCTGCCCGCATCAGATAGGTGATGGCGATGTAGAGGACCGCAACGACCATATAGGTTTCCAGCGATCGGAACGTATTCGACTGGATATTGTTGGCGACCCCCGTCAACTCTTCGGCGGAGATCTGTGATGCGATCGAGGTCGACAGCATCATCAGGATGAACTGGCTGGAAAGTGCGGGATAGACACGCTCGATTGCGGGCAGAAGAATGATATCCCGGTAGATTTGCAGCTTCGACAGGCCCAGCGCCTCAGCGGCCTCGATCTGGCTAGGATGGATGGAATCCATGCCGGCTCGCACGATCTCGGCCGTGTAGGCGCCGACATTGATGACCATGGCAAAGACGGCGGCCGCAATGATTGGCAGGCGGATGCCGACGGAGGACAGGCCGAAGAAGATGAAGAAGATCTGCACGATGAAGGGTGTGTTGCGCACGGTCTCGACATAGATGCTGACGAGGGCACGCAGCGGCCCGATAGTCGAGCGGCGGGCAATCGCGCAGGCAACGCCGATCGCCAGACCGATGATCACCGAAAAGACGGTAATCTCGATCGTGACAAGCGCGCCCGACAGGAAATCGCTCCAATAGGGCAGCAAGGCCGAAAAATCGAACTGGTACTGCATATCCTCCTCCATTCCGGCCACGCCAACTCCACCGACGCAGCCTCGCGTTCCCAAAGGAAGGCGTCATGTCTCCTCCCGGCTGTCGCGTCAGCGCGCCAGCCAGCCTCCATCGACCGGCAGAACCGTGCCATGCACATAGTCGGATGCTGCTGACGCCAGGAAGACCGCGGCACCACCGATATCGTCGGGCTCACCCCAGCGACCGGCCGGAATGCGGGCCAGGATGCCGGCATTGCGATCGGCATCCTCGCGCAGCGCCGTCGTGTTGTTGGTCACGAAATAGCCGGGGGCGATGGCATTGACGTTCACGCCCTTGCCCGCCCATTCGCAGGCGAGCAGCCGTGTCAAACCTGCAAGGCCGCTCTTCGAGGCCGTGTAGGACGGGATACGGATGCCGCCCTGAAAGGAGAGCAGCGAGGCGATGTTGATGATCTTGCCGCGCCCCTTTTCGAGCATGTGGCGGGCAGCAGCCTGAGACAGGAAAAAGGCCGTCTTCAGGTTGACGTTCATCACCGCGTCCCAGTCTTCCTCGGTGAAGTCGATCGCGTCGGCACGACGGATGATGCCGGCATTGTTGACGAGGATATCGAGCGCTCCAAAGCGCTCCAGCGCCTCCGCAACGATCGGCTTGACCGGCTCGATCGTACCGAGGTCGGCCTTGATGACGTGGAACTTCGAACCCGCCTCCGCGACCAAAGCTTCGGTCTCATCCATCGACGAACGGCCGACGGCGACGATCGAAGCACCAGCCTCTGCCAGCGCGACGGCGATACCCTGCCCGATGCCGGTATTGGCACCAGTAACAACGGCAGTTTTTCCTGAAAGGTTGAAAAGAGCCTGCATCGCCATCACCTCAGATCGCCGATGGCGATATGATCCATGTCGGTGAAGCTCTTGTTGTC
This sequence comes from Rhizobium sp. CF142, assembly GCF_000281145.1. Lineage (NCBI taxonomy): Bacteria > Pseudomonadati > Pseudomonadota > Alphaproteobacteria > Hyphomicrobiales > Rhizobiaceae > Rhizobium > Rhizobium sp. CF142. Next base: position 29,498 of record NZ_AJWE01000127.1, read on the forward strand.
GCCGGCCATGGCCCAGATGAAGCTGTAATTCTTGGTGCCGGCGCCGGAATGGATCGACCAGGGCGGCGAGATGATCGCCTGTTCGTTGGCGACAAGCATGTGACGCGTTTCCTGCGGCTCGCCCATGAAATGGAAGACGCGCTGGTCGGCATCGAGGTCGAAATAGAGATAGGCCTCCATGCGCCGGTCATGCGTGTGGCTCGGCATGGTGTTCCAGATGCTGCCTGTCTCCAGGCTCGTGAAGCCCATGGTCAGCTGGCAGGACTGGCAAACCTCTGGATGGATATACTGATAGATCGAACGCTTGTTGGCGGTGGCCGCCTCGCCCGGCGTCAGATGTCGCGCCTTGTCGCGCGTCAGAAGCACGGTCGGGTGGCTGGCGTGGGCCGGCGTCGAGACCAGATAGAATTTTGCCGGATTGGCAGCCTCGGCACTTTCGAAACTGATATCGATGGCGCTCCTGCCGACATAGAGGCAGTCATATTTCGCCAGAGTGTAGGTCGTGCCATCGACGACCACGCGGCCGGAATTGCCGACATTCAGCACGCCGAGCTCACGCTCCGCCAGAAACGTGTCCTGACCGATCGCCTTCGGCGCCGTGAGCACGAGAGCCGTGCCGAGCGGTGCGGCGCCGCCAATGACCATCCGGTCGTAATGCGAATAGGTCAGCCTGATTTCGCCAGGCACAAAAACCGTCTCGACCAGGAAGTGACGCCGTAGCGTTTCCGTATCGAAGCCCCTGATAGCTTCGGGGTGGGAGGCGTGTCGTACGTCAATCTGCATTGGAATTGTCCTTCTCTCCTCCGGATGCCGCCATCTGTGGGGCATCCTCAATGAAATAGGCTGGGTCGAGCATCTCGGCTTTCTCGACTTCGTGCAGCAGCTTGCCGAGATGGAACTCCATGGCGGCCTTCGCCCCATCCTTGTCGCCGGTTCGCATGCAATCGATGACCGCGGCATGCTCCTCGATGACGCGCGCCAGGCGGCCCTGCTGCGGTAGCGTCAGCAGGCGGTAGCGGTCGCTGTGAACCTTGACCTGCTGGATGATCGCCCAGATGCCGGGAAAGCCGGCGATATTGCTGATGAGCTGGTGGAAATCATTGTCGATGACGTGGAAGGCCGCGACATCGCCTTCGCGATGGCAGGCATCCAGATCAGCGAGATTGCGCTCCAGCGCACGCAGGCCTGCCGGCGTCATCTTCTCGACCGCGATCGAAATCGTCGTGTCCTCCAGCGCCTTGCGCACGAGGATCGCTTCGTAGAGCGCGCGGCGCGGAATGCGGGAGACGAAAGTGCCGGATTGCGGAAAGACATCGACGAGGCCGTCATCAGCAAGTCGGATGATAGCTTCACGGATCGGCGTCCGGCTGACGCCGAACTGCGCCTCCAGCTCCTTCTCGTTCAGCAGCTCCATCGGCTTGCGACGCAGCGAAACGATGTCGTCGAGAAGCGCATTGTAGACGAGGGTCGCTGCCCGCGGCGCAGCCGCCCGCTGATGCGAAAGCACCGTGACCCCCTGTAGGGAGCGCTTCTTGCGCACGATTCCGGAGGGCGAATTCATCGCATTCCTTCCAAGAAGCAGATCAGCAATCGAGTGTTTGAAATCATCAAGGACCGCCTCCACTCGATCTCATGAAGAAGTAATATATTAGTATCCAACTTCTGACAAGCGCGTCGATGAGCCGTTTTTGCGGTTGTGGAAAACGAAGCCGAGGTGGGAAATCTGCCAAGTGCACAGCGGACAAGAATGTTGACGCGATCTGTTCGAAGCGATTTTGGCGAACCATCTGTCGCAATTGAATGGTGGTCCGAGCTCCTAGCCGACGGACTGTTCGAACGAAATGCGCAACCGAGGCGCGACTGCGCCACGCCATCATTCCGTCAGCGACGCCGTATTTGAGACAGCCTTGAAAGAAGGCTTTAATACGCCATTTTCTGGCGCAACCAGAATGGCCGTTGCGGTCCTAAAGCAGGCTCAATGCAAGGGTCGGCGCACGCGGTGCCGCCGGCGCCCGGGTTAAGGATGCACCGCGACCAGAGGGAACAAAAAAATGAAAGTACTTTTGGCATCCACCATCTTTGCAGCCGGCACGATGCTCGCGAGCGGCAGCGTTTTTGCAGCCGATTGCGGCAATGTCACGATCGCGAGCATGAACTGGCAGTCCGCGGAAGTGGCTGCAAGCCTCGACAAGATCATCCTTGAGGAAGGGTACGGCTGCACGGCCGAAATCGTCACTGGCGATACCGTCCCCACCCTGACCTCCATGGCAGAAAAAGGCGAGCCGGATATCGCTCCGGAAGCCTGGGTCAGCCTTCAGCCGGAACTGGTGAAGCGTGGCCTTGAAGGCGGCAAGGTCGTCGAAGGCGCCAAGATTCTCTCCGATGGCGCAATCCAGGGCTGGTGGATCCCCAAATACATCGCCGACGCCCATCCCGACGTTAAGACCATCCCCGACCTTCTGAAGCATCCTGAACTCTTCCCGGCACCGGAAGACAAGAGCAAGGGCGCGGTCTTCAATGGCCCTCAGGGCTGGGGCGGCACTGTCGTCACCGCCCAACTCTTCAAGGCCTATGGCGCTGAAAAAGCCGGCTTTACGCTTGTCGACACCGGTTCGGCCGCAGGCCTAGATGGCTCGATCGCCAAGGCCTATGAAGGCAAGCAGCCCTGGGTCGGCTATTATTGGGCACCGACCTCCTTGCTCGGCAAATATGAGATGGTCAAGCTCGGCTACGGCACGGAATATGACGCGGCCGAATGGAAGCGTTGCACCTCGATTGCCGATTGTGCCGATCCCAAGCCGAATGCCTGGCCGGCCGATGACGTGAAGACGCTGATCAGCAAGAGTTTTGCAGATCGCGGCGGCCCTGCCATCGATTATCTGAAGAAGCGGGCCTGGACCAATGATACCGTCAACAAGCTGATCGCCTGGATGACCGACAATCAGGCAACCGGAGAAGACGGCGCCAAATACTTCCTGAAGAATAATGAGCCCCTCTGGAAGGACTGGGTCTCGCCGGAAGCCGCCGAAAAGATCAAGGCTTCGCTCTAATCACTCAGACATGACATGGGCAGCCTTGCCGCTGCCCAGACAATCCTTCGGCGCGACGGCCAAAACAACAATCGGCCGCCGCCGCTATCTATTTTGGGAACGGCTATGGATTGGCTCTGGAAATTTCCGACAATGAATGACGACGTGCTGCGCGAGCTGAAGAAGAGCGTCGATGAAGGATTTCGTGCCTTCACACGCGCCTATGGCGACAGCATCGAAGCAGCCTTCAGCCCGCTGCAGAGTTTTCTTATCTGGGCCGAACGGCTGCTGACCGGCACACCCTGGCCGATCATTCTGATTGTTTTTGCCGCCATTGCCTGGTTTGCCAGCCGCAGCTGGAAGGTCGTTATCGGCTGCGTTCTGACGCTTCTCGTCATCGGCTATTTCGACATGTGGCAGGATACGATGAAGACCGTGTCGATGATCTTCGTCTGTACCGTGCTCTCGATCGTGATCGGCCTGCCGCTCGGCATCCTGATGGCACGGTCGAATACGATGCAGAAGATCGTCAATCCGATCCTCGATGTCATGCAGACCATGCCGAGCTTCGTCTACCTGATCCCCGTCGTCATGCTTCTCGGCATCGGTCGCGTGCCTGGTGTCATTGCCGTCGTCATCTACGCCCTGCCGCCGATGATCCGCCTCACCAATCTCGGCATCCGCATGGTGGACGAGAATGTGCTGGAGGCAGCCGATGCCTTCGGTTCGTCGAGCTGGCAGAAGCTTCGCAACGTCCAGCTGCCGCTGGCGCTGCCGACCATCATGGCCGGCATCAACCAGACAATCATGATGGCGCTCGCCATGGTGGTCATCGCCTCCATGATCGGCGTTCAAGGGCTTGGCCAGCCGGTTCTCAAGGCTATCTCCAACCAGTATTTCACCCTCGGCGTCTTCAACGGTCTCGCAATCGTCGGCATTGCCATCATTTTCGACCGGATCAGCCAAGCCTATGGCCTACGTCTCCAGAAGCACCGGGAGATCGTGCATGGCTAGTAATTCGATCGAGATCCGAAGCCTCTTCAAGATCTTCGGCCCGCGCGGCCGCGACTATGTGGAAGCCGTCAGCAAGGGCATGTCGAAGACCGAGCTCAACAAAGTGCATGGTCATGTGCTGGGGCTGAAAGACATCAACATCACCATCCCCGGCGGCAAGATCACCGTCATCATGGGTCTTTCCGGCTCCGGCAAATCGACGCTGATCCGCCACATCAACCGGCTGATCGACCCGACTTCGGGCGAAGTCCTCTGTGGCGGCGAGGATGTCTGCCGCATGGATGCGTCGCAGCTTCGCGAATTCCGCCGCCGGAAGACCGCCATGGTCTTCCAGCGTTTCGGACTCCTGCCGCATCGCAACGTGCTGCAGAACACCGTCTACGGTCTGGAAATCCAGGGTGTCGCCAAGGCGGAGCGTGAGGAACGGGCCAATACCTGGATCAAGCGCGTCGGCCTGGAGGGCTTTCATGGGCACTATCCGAACCAGCTCTCCGGCGGTATGCAGCAGCGCGTTGGCCTGGCGCGAGCACTCACCAATGATGCCGAAATCCTGCTGATGGACGAGGCCTATTCGGCGCTCGATCCGCTGATCCGCGTCGACATGCAGACCGTCCTCCTCGAGCTGCAGAAGGATCTGAAGAAAACGGTGGTTTTCATCACCCACGATCTCGATGAAGCTCTCCGGCTCGGAGAGAAAATCGCCATCCTTCGCGACGGTGAGGTCATCCAGCAGGGTTCGGCGGCTGAAATCGTCCTCAATCCCGCCAATGATTACATTGCCGCCTTCGTCAAGGAGGTCAATCGCGGTCGGGTCATCAAGACTGGTGCCGTCGCGAAGCAAATCCCGGTCGAAAGCCAGCTGCAGTTTTCCGAAGATATGGATATCGAAGGAGCATTGCGCGAAATGTCTCGCGCTAACGTCTCCTCTGCCGCTGTCATGTCACAGGAGGGGCGGCCGCTGGGCGGCGTTTCGCTGCAGCAGTTGCTGGCGCTGCTTTTGCATCAGGCATGAAAATCTTAAGCAATCAGGCAGCATGCGGCCAAACACATGCCGTTTGTTTAAACATGGTTAATTTTTTCATTATAATCATCTTGGAGAAGGAACCGAACGACACGTCCGGATGTTGATAGCACGCTGTGGAGGACCTCGAAGATGTTCAAATTTTTCTCGATCAAGCCGTCGACTGAAGAATTCGACGCCGATACCGGCACCTATGCTGATGGCATGACCGACCGCTATTATCGTGATCTGACTGGCCGCACCGAAAATCGCTTCCGCTCCGCCCACGAGCGCGATTATGGCGCGGCCCGCGAGATCGCCGAACATGCGCCGCATGGCGTCACCGGCAACTGACCAGCAGTCTCCCTCTTTGCTGATATCAGGCGCGTAGCGTTTCCGGCGGTCGCCTGCTCAAATTGCTTGCAAGAACAGTTTTATTGCGGCCCTTGGCCTTGGCGTCGAGAAGGGCCGCGTCGGCGCGACTGACCAGAGTATCGACCGCGCCCTCTGCAGGTGACACTGCCACACCGATTGATACCGTCACTGCGCCAATGATCTGACCTGAGTATGAAAGTGCCGCGCCGCCGATCTGCGCGCGCAATTTTTCGGCGAATTCGAAACCACGCTCTTCGCTACAGTCCGGCAGCAGTATGGTAAACTCCTCCCCGCCAAAACGGAATGCATTGCCGATATCGGCGACAGCGCTGCGCAGGACCTGCCCGACATATTGCATGACCATGTCGCCGGCATCGTGACCGAACTGGTCGTTGAAACGCTTGAAGTGATCGATGTCGATCATCAGGCAGGCGAGTTGCTCTTCGCCATTGTCGCGCCCACGTCGATGCAGCATATCGTCGAGGAAACGGCGGTTGAAGAGCGCGGTCAACGGGTCGCGGATAGCAAGATCAGTCAGCTTTTCACGAAACTGCAGATTGGCGACCGCCAACCCGACATTCTCGGCGATCAGCTCCAGATAGAGGCGGACATTGTCCAGCACTGGCGTCTGCGCGTGACGCTCCTCGAGATAGAGGAGACCGATCATATCACCCTGTGCCGTCAACGGGAAACAGGAGGCCGCAACACCACTCCCCTCGACATGCTGACAGGGCACATCGCCGTCACCAGTGCCGCTCCTATGCGGGCGGCCGCGTCGCAGAGCCCAGCAGGCATTGGCCGGAAAGGCCGCCTGCGCGTTGACAGGCTCCAGCCACGTGCCGGCTTGCGCGAGAGCGGACTTATCCTCGTTGAGGATATAAAGACTTCCGGCAATGCCTGGAAAGATCTGCGGCGCGAAGCGCGCAACGACATCGGCCAGCTCATGTTGATTTTCACAAGCCTGAAGGCGATGCATCATCTGCAGGATGAGGTCCTTGGTATGCTGGTCAGCCCGCCGCTCCGCATCCAGGCGTTCACGCTCAAGCCCGTTTTCGCGAAAGATCTGGATGGCCTCGTTCATCTCGCCTATTTCATCGCGGCGGTGGTCGTCAGGGACCTCGACCGCGTAATCCTGCCTCGCGAGTCGGGTAACGATGCCGGTCATACGCACCAGAGGCATGGCCACGCGGCGCCGCAGGATGAAGTAGAGCACCGCTAGGAAGAGCAGGCCGGTCATCGTCAGCATGATCTTGGCGACAAGGCTCCATTGGTCGCTGCGCCGACGTGCATCGTCGAGTGCCGCTCCAGTGCGTGTCGCCGTGATATCGCGCAGATGCCCGGCCGACTCCATGAGAGCCGTTTGCAACCGCTCGTGCTCCGCCCCGAAAAGTGTTTGCTGCGCTGCCTGTCTGTCCCCCCTCTGGAAAGTATCGACAGCGGCGGCTTCCACCGCGTCAAGTGCCTCAGCCTGCTTGTCCATGCCCTCGAGAATATTCCGCTCGACAACAGATATGTCCCTTGCCGCAATCTGCTCGGCCGCCGTTTCGCGCCGCCGTTCGGTCTCCTCGTCCGCCTTGAAGGCATCGAGGTGGCGCTGTTCGCCGCGCATGACGTAGAGCCTTGCTTCATCGCTGGAGACTTCCGCACCCGTCTCAAGCTGTTCGGTCAGCGTATCGAGAGCGAGATGTTCCTCAACCGCACGCCGCTCGTCGTCGGCGCTGCGCGACGACATGATGAAAGCAACAGCCGAAAGTGCCGTGAGGATCACGGTTATACCGTAGGCCCAGTTGGTGATGGTGCTTATTCTCATATGGCCATGATAGCGAAATCGGATTGAAGGGGAATTAAAGAAACCCCTAACATAATATTGTTGCAGTATACGGTTCGCGAAAAGGCGCGAGAATCTGCATCGAGCAATAGCTGCAGAATGGCGTAGCGGCGGGCATGGCTCTTGGCACTCGCAGCGCGGTGCGGGTCGATATCGAAGGGTCTCAATCAATCAGTTTTGTGTAACTGACCCGGCCTGTGGCCGCCCTCTACCGGATTTGTTTCAAGAGGTAATTGTAATGAGCCTAGCTGGGCCAGTTGCAACGGACCATTGAGTGCGCAACAAGCGAACAGCGATGTTCACCTGTATTTGACGTCTGGACGCGGCGGAGACGCCGCGTCCAGACCGGTTTTTCAATCAGACGAGATCGAAACGATCCGCGTTCATGACCTTGTTCCACGCGGCAACGAAGTCCTTGACGAACTTCGCCTTGGCATCGGACTGGCCGTAGACTTCCGCAAGCGCACGCAGCTGCGAATGCGAACCGAAGATCAGATCGACGCGGGTACCGGTCCACTTGGAGGCACCGGTCTTGCGGTCGCGGCCCTCATAAACGCCGGTCTTGCCGGCGACCGGAGCCCAGACGGTGCCCATGTCGAGCAAGTTGACGAAAAAGTCGTTCGTCAGCACTTCCGGACGCGTGGTGAAGACGCCGTGCTCCGGCTTGCCAGCCGTTAGCACGCGCAGGCCGCCGATCAGAACGGTCATTTCAGGCGCGGTCAGCGTCAGTAGCTGGGCGCGGTCAACGAGGGCTTCTTCCGCCTTCAGGAACTGCAGACGCTTGTCGTTAACATAGTTGCGGAAAGCGTCGGCACGCGGCTCCAGGGCTGCGAAGGAAGCGGCATCGGTCTGTTCCTGCGATGCGTCCATACGGCCCGGCGTGAACGGCACGACGATGTCCTGTCCGCCGGCCTTGGCAGCCTTTTCGACACCGGCTGCACCGGCAAGCACGATCAGGTCGGCGAGAGACACCTTCTTGCCACCGGTCTGGGCCGCGTTGAAGTCCTTCTGGATGCCTTCGAGAGTGCCGAGAACCTTGGCGAGCTGCGCCGGCTCGTTGACCTCCCAGTCCTTCTGCGGAGCAAGGCGGATGCGTGCGCCATTGGCGCCGCCCCGCTTGTCGGAGCCACGGAAGCTCGAAGCCGACGCCCACGCGGTCGAGACGATTTCCTGGACGGTGAGGCCGGAGGCACCGACCTTGACCTTGAGGTCAGCAATGTCCTTGTCGTCGATGAGGGGATGATCGACGGCCGGGATGACATCCTGCCAGATCAAGTCTTCCGCCGGAACTTCCTTACCGAGATAGCGGACCTTCGGGCCCATGTCGCGATGGGTGAGCTTGAACCAGGCGCGAGCAAAGGCGTCTGCGAACTGATCCGGGTTTTCGAGGAAGCGGCGTGAGATCGCCTCGTAGACCGGATCGACGCGCAGTGCGAGGTCGGAGGTGAGCATTCGCGGCAGGTGCTTCTTCGAAGAATCGAACGCATCCGGAATGGTGGCACCAGCGCCCTTTGCGACCCACTGATGGGCACCGCCCGGGCTCTTTTCCAGCTCCCATTCATAGCCGAACAGGTTCCAGAAGAAGTTATTGCTCCACCTGGTCGGGGTCGTCGTCCAGGTAACTTCCAGACCGCTGCCGATGGCATCGCGGCCGACACCGCTGTTGAACTTGCTCGTCCAGCCGAGCCCCTGCGCCTCGATCTCTCCGCCTTCAGGATCGACGCCGACAAACGAGGGGTCGCCAGCACCATGGGTCTTGCCGAAGGTATGGCCGCCGGCGATCAGCGCCACGGTCTCTTCGTCATTCATCGCCATGCGGGCGAAGGTCTCGCGAATGTCGCGAGCGGATGCGAGCGGATCGGGAGTGCCGTTCGGGCCTTCCGGGTTGACATAGATGAGGCCCATCTGCACGGCGCCGAGAGGTTCTGCCAGCTCGCGTTCGCCGCTGTAGCGCTCGTCGCCCAACCATGTGCCTTCCGGACCCCAGTAGAGCTCTTCCGGTTCCCAGACGTCGGCACGGCCGCCGGCGAAGCCGAAGGTCTTGAAACCCATGGATTCGAGCGCGACGTTGCCGGTGAGGATCAGCAGGTCGGCCCAGGAAATGCTGTTGCCGTATTTCTGCTTGATCGGCCAGAGCAGGCGGCGAGCCTTGTCGAGGTTGACGTTGTCAGGCCAGCTGTTGAGCGGTGCAAAACGCTGCTGGCCCTGACCGGCGCCCCCGCGGCCGTCGGTGATGCGGTAGGTGCCGGCGCTGTGCCAGGCCATGCGGATGAACAGACCGCCGTAGTGACCGAAGTCCGCCGGCCACCAATCCTGCGAATCCGTCATCAACGCATGAAGATCCTTCTTCACTGCATCGAGATCGAGCTTCTTGAACTCTTCCGCATAGTCGAAATCCTTGCCCAGCGGATCCGAAAGGCCGGAATGATGGTGAAGCATCTGCAGGTCGAGTTGGTTCGGCCACCAGTCGCGATTGCCTCTGCGACTTGCTCCCGAATGATCAACGGGACATTTACCCGCGCTGTCAGGTTTCTGGTCCATAGTTTTCTCCTGTTGCTCCAGGCGACCATTCGACAGCCGCCTTGTCCGTTAAACTATTGGGCCTGATTGCGTGCCTGCATCTCACCCGGGTTCGATCGGAGTCGGCACGCATCCTCCCTCTCATTTCTTTTTATCGGAAGCGTATGATAATTTTAAGTTGGATTTACTGATGAGCGCGATAAGTTCACCTTATGACCAACGTTACACTGAAACAGCTTCGTTATTTTGAAGCCCTGGCACGTCACGGCCGCTTTCGGCATGCGGCTGATGCCTGCGCTATCTCGCAACCCGCTTTATCCATGCAGATCAAAGAGCTGGAAGAAGAGCTCGGCGGAGATCTCTTCGAACGCGGCGCGCGCGAGGTACGGCTGACCTCCTTCGGACAGCTCTTTTCGCTGCGTGTACGCGACATTCTTCGGGCGGTTGACGAGCTCGGGGATCTGGCGCGCGCATCACAGGACAGGCTGCTGACGCGGCTTAGGATCGGGATAATCCCAACCATTGCACCCTATCTGTTGCCAACGATCATCAGCGACCTGAACAAAACCTTCGACAACATTGAAATCCAGGTGCGCGAGACACTGACGACACGGCTGGTTCACGAAGTGGCACAAGGCGAACTCGATCTGGCCGTCGTGGCACTGCCGGTATCGCAACCGTCGCTCACCGAGATCAAATTGTTCGACGAAGAATTCCTGTTGGTCCGACGGCGCGAAGATGAAGGCAAGCCGGTGCCGGAACCAGAGGCTCTGCGCGAAATGCGCCTGCTTCTGCTTGAGGAAGGGCACTGCTTTCGCGATCAGGCCCTGTCATTCTGCGGCATACAATCGGCACGCCCTCGGGAAATCATGGAAGGCAGTTCTCTTTCGACGCTGGTGCAGATGGTCAGCGCCGGCATTGGTATAACCCTGATCCCCGAAATGGCGGTGCCGGTTGAGACGCGTTCGGCAGATGTCTCCATCTCCCGGTTCCGCACGCCCCAGCCCTTGCGAACGATTGGAATCATCTGGCGCAATTCGACGCCTTTGACCAAGCAACTGCTCCAGATTTCCGAAGTCATCCGCCATTCGGCTGGAAGCCTGCGCCGTCAGGTCTCAGCAGAGTGAGCCTAATCCTGTATCCGCCGATTTCACGACCGGTTTTGCTGCTCGCCATCGTAACCATTCCCGCCGTCCTGATCCTTTCCCCACCGAAGCAGGTTGATTAGTGGATATCAGGTTAACAGAGAGGCGCGGTGGCAATACCGGCCCACGCCGAAATGGAGAACATTGAAGAGGACGCGGGTATGGGCCGGATCGACGATGTAGCGACCTGCGGCAATATTTTGCGGATTGGGATCGACGGCAAATGTGGCAGCGTCAGCGGCAGACCCAAGCAGTCTCCCATGTTGGGCAAAAGCGAATATTCCGGCGCCGGGATCGGAACGAAGCTCGCTGACGGCGTCTTCGCGCTGATCAGGAAAACGGCCAGAAGGTCGTCCCGCAATGCGAGTTCATGGCGCGGTATGCCGCAAGGCACCCCGAGTACAATGATCTGATCACCGGCTGATATTTTCGCCTTTTGCCACGAAAAGACGCCGGCAGCAGTCACACGGGATCAAGTCCGCAGCGGCCGCATTCCCACGCGACCGCGATATCGATCGATTTTTATACCAGCCCGGCCTTGTCCAGACCGTAAAGCTTGTCTGCAGAACCCGGCACGGCCTTGACGGCAACACTGATCCGGTTCCATGCGTTGATCGCCATGACCTGGAAGGTCAGGTCGGAAACTTCCTTCTCAGAAAGCTGGCCGCGGACCTTCTCGTAGAGTTCGTCCGGAACGCCGGTGTCGGAGAGCTTGGTGACCGCTTCGGTCCAGGCAAGCGCTGCACGTTCGCGCGGGCTGAACAGCGTTGATTCACGCCAGGCGGCGACATGATAGAGACGGAGTTCGCGCTCACCGTGGATCTTTGCTTCCTTGGAATGCATGTCCACGCAGAAGCTGCAGCCATTGATCTGGGACGCGCGGATTTCGACCAAATCCCTGATCGTCTGCTCAATAGAGCTCTCTTTCAGCTCCATGGTAAAGGCGGTGAACTTTTTTACGAGTTCCGGCGAAAGTTGGGCGTAATTCAGTCTTTGCGTCATATCATCCTCGTCCTTCAAAATTGCTGATTTGGCGGGCCAACCGCAAAGGCAAGCGCCTGCATGCGGTCATAGAATGAGTAGCAAGCACGACGAGAAGCGGTAGCTAACCATCGGTTGGGGGATGAGCCCGACATAGGGGCGGCCCTGTCAGTTGCGGTGGCTGACCGAGATTTCCAGCGGGACTGCCGCATCTGCGGCGGTCCCGCGAGCTTGTTTACCGCAATGCATGCTTTCGTATTTCGGTCTCGATGAAATCCGAAAAGAGGCGCAGCCGGTAGGTCGGCATTCGACCGAAAGCGTGGACAGCCTGGAACGGCATCGTCTCCAGCTTGAGATCGGGCAGAAGCTGGATCAATTCTCCTCGATCCAGCTCCTCCTGAACGATGCATTTCATCAGATAAGCAACACCTGCCCCACTCAATGCCGCAATTCGGATCGCCGTCGCCGTGTCGAGGTCCACCCGGCCCGTCGGTATCATCGTCGCGCCATCGGCAAAGTGAATGGGATATGGGTGGCCGTCGATCGCATATCGCGCGAAAGGAATTTCGCGCAGCCTCTCCACCGAGCTCACCCGTCCCCGCGTTTCGACAAAGGCAGGAGATGCAACCAGCGCCATTTCCAGATGCACCAGCGTTCGCATCATCAGGTCGCTTCCCGCGACCTTGCCGACGCGAAAGACGATGTCGTAGTTTTCGCGGATCAGGTCGACGTGGCGATCCGTCGTCCCGAGATCGAGCGTAATGCCGGGATGCTGCGGCAGGAAACGCGTGAAGATGGGCGGCATGAGCAGCCTCGCAAGCTCGCTTGGCAGGCTTACACGCAAATGGCCGGTCGCGCCGCGATCCGCCTGAAAGACATCCGAAGATTCCTCGATCTGCCGGAGAAGTGGCGCAATATTTCCGAAGAAAGTTTCTCCGTCAGGCGTCAGCGTCAGGATACGTGTCGAACGACGAAAAAGCTTCACCCCCAGCAGGCTCTCCAACCGGGAAACACTTTTCGATACGCCCGAGGGTGTTGTCTGCAGGCTGCGCGCCGCAGCACTGAAGGATCCCGTCTCCACGGTTCGGGCAAAAGCTACCAACCCCGCGGTTTCGCCCAGCAAATTGCCCATCTCGCCTCCACGAATTTAACCTGCAGATAGGCAGCAACGCCCGGATATCGGCTGCGGCACCACAATGGTCACCCATGTGCATGGTTGCGGAATACGGATCGGATGGCTTGCAGCAGATAGGACCGCCTGCGGTCATGCTGCATGGCGTGATCGCCGATATTCTCGCTCAATGCCTCCCGATAGGCGAGATTTGCTGCAAGGTCTTCTGCGAGTTCGGAGCGCTCGTATAGGAGCGGTGCAAAAGCCTCCTTGCCGATTTCATAGACGGTCACCCGTGTTACCGCTTGAAGCGCATGGCTCTCGCCAATCCCGGCAAGAAAGCCCCCTTCGCCAAAAAAATCGCCAGGCGCCAGGCGCGCCGTCTCTTTGCCGTTCCGCCGCATCGAAACGATGCCTGCCCGGATGATCATGAGGCTGGCAAGAGAGCCTCCTTCTTTCGCGATCTCGTCACCGGGAGCAAAGGTGCGCTTGGCCGCAGATGCCGCAAGCGTCATTATCTCGTCGGCTGTGAGCACAGAGAAAACGGGGATTGCTTCGATGAGACTTTGCGCCGGGCCTGCGCTGGAGACCAGTGCATTCAGTGCGGAGGACTCGTCTGACGTGATGACCTTGCTGAGCGGCATCGCAAGCTGAAGTCCGCTGGACTTGCAGTGACGATATACAAGGTCGATGACCTCACTGCGCGCGAGGCCTCGCCGCAGCGGACTGGTCACTTGAAAATAGAGTTCGATATAAACCGCACTGGCATCGATGCCGACAAGTGAAACGGCTGGTGGCGGATCCTTGATGATGGAATTGCAGCTATCCAGCACCGTTTGCATGACGCCGAGGATGATGTGCGGCATGCGTGTCGGAACAATCCGTATTGGTAGCGTAATCAGGTGGTTTTCATCCGGTTGGCTGATATTGGTCAGCCCAAGTTTGGCAAGCACGCTGTTCGGCAAGACGACGATATTATGAGCGGCCGTCAGCAGATGCGTCGAGCGCCAGTTGCTGGCGACGATCCGCCCTTCCGTGCCGTCGCTGAGCAAAATCCAATCGCCGATGACATAGGGACGTCCAAGCGTCAGAGCGATCCCGGAGAACACGTCTCCCAACGTATTCTGCAAGGCAAGACCAAGGATGACGGCGATGACGCCTGACGTCGCGAGCAACGTGCCGATCGGAACCCCGAAGACGAAAGCCATGACCGACAGGGCGACACCGAGATAAACCACCGCAATCAAGAGGTCCTGAATGAGTCTTGCTTCTCGCGGCCTACCATCCAGCACGATGTAGATGCGCAGGAAGCCGATGACCGCCCAGGAGAGATGCACCCACCAGAGGATCTTGGCAGAGACAAAAAGTGCGCTCATGCTTTCTAGATGCGGCGGGTCAAACCGAAACGGAACAATCCCTGCCAGCAGGAGGACGATCGTCATCGCGGCAAAGAAGGCGATCTGCACAATCAGGCGCGCATTTGGCCGGGAACGCCCCTGCAGATGCCATACGACGATGCCCGCTATGCCGAGGACATTCAGCACGACGACGAACGAAACGATTTCCTGCGGCATCCGGTTTTCTCATCGACAATAATTACAGGGAAACACGCCAGCCGTCGTCTGGAAGTGCAGCAACCGGCCAGTTGGAATGAGATAGCTTCTGAGCTCGCTCCTGTCGGGCTATGCCCGACACCGGGTTCCCGGAAAGCCGGCTGGCGGCGTCTTGGTTTCACCCGCGTCGAGATCGAGACTTCTGAGTTCGAGCAGCAATTTCAGCCGATTGAGTAGAATACGGATTTTCCACGCGCTTCCGGAAAATTGACTGTTATAAAGGCGAAGCATGATCGGGCCTTTGGCAATAAGTGCACGACGCGCAGCATAATCGCTCGCCAGCCTGCCTGACCACTAAAACAAGAGTGGGCTTGACACCAAGCCTGCCATCCATTGTTCGACAGCCTTAAGTGCGAATCCATCGGGCCATCGCCACGGATCGGTCAAGCAATATTTGTCGATACTATCACGGTTGAAAACCTGGCTGATATCGTCGCGGATTTTCAAATTACGCTTCCGGCGTCAGAGCATGAGAACCTTTGATCGAGCCGCCTGGACCGAATTTCTGGGTCGGAGACAAACTTCTGTTTAGTTGAAAGGCGACCAATGTCGATTACCATAGGATGCAGGATGAGGGCAGCCTCATGGGGAACCAGATAGTCGCTAAAGCTTCCATTGGCATCAACGATGTCTGGGGCCTGGCGAGCAGATCCATACCATCTTGAAAGACCATGTGTTCCACTGATGCCAGCGATTTATAAGGCGTACCAATATTCTCAAAATGCCGGATGAACCGGCTCAATGTTGTCAGAGGTCTTATGCAATCCGGGAAAAAAACGCCGATCGCAATCATTGACGACGATCAGTTTCTGTTGGAATCGCTGAAGGATCTGTTCGAAGCGACTGGCATTGAAAGCCGGACCTACGCGTCCGCGGACGCCTTCCTCGATTCCGGCGACATGCATCACGTGAATTGCATATTGGCGGACGTGAGAATGCCCGGAACCAGCGGCCTTGACCTGCTCTCAGCCGTGGTCCGGGATGGCGGTCCGCCGGTTTGCATAATGACCTCTTTTGCCGACAACCGCACGGAAGCAGCCGCAAGATCATCGGGCGCAGCTGCGTTTCTGGAAAAACCGCTGAGCTCCAAAGACCTGATGGAATTCGCAGCCTCCGCTGCAAAGCGTTGATCCCGGCCACGCCATATATCCAAATCAATTTCGCTCGGGACTGCGAAACCGTTCGTCACTATGCTCACCATCTGCGCGACGGCAACATCAGGGCTTCGAGCTTCGGCCCCGGCAGGAGCGCTGGTGATGAACGAGGAGCAAAATGCATAAGCTTGACAGCGCCAACCGCCATTCCCTCGTGAACTGGCTGATATCAGGCGTAAGAGACGAGCTGCAGATCGAGCCCATATTTCTGCAACTCTGTGATCGTCTTGTTGCTTGTGGCGTCGCCCTCAGCCGCGCCAGTCTCCATCTTCGGGTTCATCATCCCCAGTGGCTCGGAACGCGCGTGGTCTGGATCAAGGATCACGGGCAAGCGGATATCATGACGATCGGCTACGATGTCGAGGCGACCGACGCCTTCCTCCGAAGTCCGTTTCGTGTCGTCATCAAAAGCGGTGTGGAAATCCGGCAGCGGCTTCAGATCCACGGACCGCATCAATTTCCCGTCTTCGAAGAACTGAAGGAGGAAGGCCATACCGATTACCTCGCTTGGCCTCTTGACCATACCCAGGGCAAGAGACACCTCGCGACGTTTTCGACGAGCGAGCTCGGCGGATTCACGGACGAGGAAATAGCGTTCTTTCGGGAAATCCTTCCGCTGTTTTCACTGGTCAGCGAAATTCGCCTCAAGAACCAGCTGGCGCTGACGCTGCTGCAAACCTATGTCGGCCCTCACGCCGGGGAACAGATTCTGGACGGCGCAACGACACGCGGAAGCGGCGTTTCGATAAATGCAGCGATCATGATCTGCGATCTCAGAAGCTTCACGAAGCTCTCCGATCGTCGGCCACGCGACGAGGTTATTTCCATCCTGAACCAGTATT
Organism: Rhizobium sp. CF142; assembly: GCF_000281145.1. Lineage (NCBI taxonomy): Bacteria > Pseudomonadati > Pseudomonadota > Alphaproteobacteria > Hyphomicrobiales > Rhizobiaceae > Rhizobium > Rhizobium sp. CF142. The sequence continues at coordinate 46,110 of NZ_AJWE01000127.1, forward strand.
TCGATGCTGTCGCCGATCCGATCGAAAGGCATGGCGGCGAAATCCTCAAGTTCATGGGGGATGGATTGCTGGCCATCTTTCCCCTTGAGCAGGCTGACGCCTGTACCGATCTCCTGCGGGCCGTCTTTGAGGCGCAAGAGGCGATCAAGGGGCTCCAGGGAACGGCTCTCGGACACGAGGTCCGCTACGGCACGGGCATTCATCTTGGAGAGGTGATGTATGGCAATATCGGCTCCAAAAAGAGACTGGATTTTACCGTGATCGGTCCCGCCGTGAACATTGCCTCCCGTCTTGAAGCTCTGACGAAAGAACTGCAGCGCCCCGTCCTGATATCAGCAGACTTCGTGCGGATCGCGGGCTGCGCGGATCAGACGGAATGCCTGGGTACCTATAACCTCAGAGGCTTCGAACAGCCGGTCGAGGTTCATGCGCTCCGCCTTCCGCCGACCGGGCTCTGACATCCGATGGCGAAGTCTCGTTTATTTCTTGAGCCTCGGGCGCTCGTCCACCGTCACGCTGCAATCCAGAATATAGCCGGTTCCGCGTGCCGTCCTGATGAGTCTCGGGTTTGACGGTTCCGTTTCCAGCTTGCGTCGCAGGCGAAGAACCAGCGCATCGATGCTTCGATCGAATATCTCCTCCGAATGGACGCGGCTCGCCGCAAGCAACTTTTCGCGGGACAGGACCTGTTCTGGCGCGTTCAGGAATGCGACCAGGAGATTGAATTCGGCGGCCGTCAGCTTCGTCTCGCCGAATTCCGGCCGTGTAAGTGTCCGCTGGCGCATGGAGAGCGTCCAGTCGCCAAACATATAGGTCCGACGCTCCCTGCCGGTCTCGGGCGCGGGCCTCACCCGCATGGCCGCCTTTAGTCGTGCCAGGAATTCTCGCAGACCGAAAGGCTTGGTGATGTAGTCGCTTGCGCCAAGTTCGAATCCCAGAACCTTGTCGGCTTCCTCGATGCGGTCGGCACTGGTGATGACGATGGGCGCCGTCAAGAGTGTCGCCAACTGCCGCACGATCTCCAGGGCGTCCTCTCCTTTGAGATTCAGATCGATGACGAATGCATCGATCATATCCGTCGAGAGCACGCTCTGGAGTTCATCACCACTGCTAACGGCAGTGACGCGAAACGCCTGCTGCACGAGAAAATCACTGATGAGACTGCGCGCAGAGCGATCGTCATCGACAACGAGGATATGCTGCATGGGCTTCTCCGTCCGACTAAGCGACGGGGCACAGCTCGGCCATATATAACAATGGCTTGCGATGAGTTTGTCGTTAATGGCGCCCCTCTCCGTTCATAGTCGAAGAGCGCCCTCCGGACGATCAAACGTCCGTTTAGGTTTCACCGGAAAATCTGCAGGTTTACCGTGTTCCTGAAAGGCCGCCTTCAAACCCCTTCACGCCCAAGCCTGATATTCAGGCGTACAGACCGCAGTGAATGAAACGGAAGTATAGCTACTCACAGGCCATATAAAGGATAGCGTTATCAGGCCTGAATCGACGGCAATATTCCTCCCAAAACAACCATTTCGCGACGCCTATCAAGCATCTCGGAATAAGGAGACTATATGGATCCGCAACATTTTCGGCCAACGCGCCGAGATACGATGACGGGAGCGATTACACTTGCAGTCGCTGCCGCAACATTCAAATTTTCCCCACCAGCAATGGCCGATGAGCCGAAGAAATCGAAGGAAGAACATGCCATGAGCAATGAATACGTCACCACGAAAGACAGCGTCCAGATCTTCTACAAGGACTGGGGTCCGAAGGACGCTCAGCCGATCGTTTTCCACCATGGCTGGCCCCTCAGCGCCGACGACTGGGATAACCAGATGCTTTTCTTCCTCGGCAAGGGTTATCGCGTCATTGCGCATGACCGCCGTGGTCACGGCCGCTCCAGCCAAGTCAGCGACGGTCACGACATGGACCATTATGCCGCCGACGCCGCAGCCGTCGTCCAGCATCTCGACCTCCGCAATGCGATCCATGTCGGCCATTCAACCGGCGGCGGCGAGGCAACCCATTATGTCGCGCGTCACGGCAAGGGTCGGGTCGCCAAGCTCGTCCTCATCGGCGCCGTCCCACCGATCATGGTCAAGACGCCGGCCAATCCGGGCGGTCTGCCGATCGAAGTATTTGACGGCTTGCGCACAGCGCTCGCGGCAAACAGGTCGCAGTTCTACATCGACCTGGCCAGCGGCCCGTTCTACAGCTTCAATCGCCCGGGCGCCCAGGTCTCGCAGGCAATTGTCCAGAATTGGTGGCGTCAGGGCATGGTCGGCGGTGCCAAGGCTCACTACGACGGCATCAAGGCATTTTCGGAAACGGACTTTACCGAAGACCTCAAGTCGATCGAAGTCCCGACCCTCGTTATGCACGGCGACGATGACCAGATTGTCCCGATTGCCGATTCCGCGCCGCTTTCCGCAAAACTGCTGAAGAATGCCACGCTGAAGATCTACGAGGGCCTGCCGCACGGCATGGCGACGACGCATGCCGACGTCGTCAATGCGGATCTGCTGAGCTTCTTCAAGGCCTGATGATTTGGGGCGCCGTCGAGGCGCCCCCTTTCAGACTGCATGGCGATGAGCTTCAATTCTGCTCGTCCGAAAACAGTCGACCGGCAATGCACTCACCCAAAACGATCAAAGCCCCTTTCGGGGCTTTGACTATTTCTATGCGGATTTTGATGGCCGATCAGTGACCCGGAGGCGGCGTAGCCGTCTTGACCCACTCGGAGTAGCGCGTCCTTCCGATCCGCACCTGGCTACCGGGCATAAGGGAGTCCTGCTTCAGCAAAGCGCCGAAATAGCGGGTCTGATCATCGGCGATGACCTCACGCTTGTCGCCGATCTGCCGCATATAACGGGTGACGGCATCGGCAATCTTGATCGGTTCCGGACCGGCAATTTCGATGGTGGCGTTCAGCGGATTGCCGAGAACGACATCGACGAGTGCGTCAGCAACGTCGTCCGAGAAGATCGGCTGCATCATGGCTGGCGAAAGGTGAACCTTGTCTCCCTGCACGCCGGATTGAGCGATACCGAACATGAATTCGAAAAACTGCGTCGAGTGAACCAGGGAATAAGGAATCCCAGATTCCTTGATGATCTTTTCCTGGGCAAGCTTAGCGCGCATGTATCCGCTCTCCGGAAGGCGCTCCGTGCCGACAACGGACAGAGCGACATGGTGCTTCACACCGGCAGCCGCTTCAGCGGACGCGATGTTGCGACCCGCAGTCTGGAAAAATTCCATTACTGCCTTGTCTTCGAAAGACGGAGAGTTGGAGAGGTCGACCACGACCTGCGCTCCCTTCAGAACATCCGCAAGCCCCTCGCCGGTAATCGTATTGACGCCGGATGCGGGAGAGGCGGCAATAGTCTCGTGGCCCTTGGCCTGGAGGCGCTTGACGAGCTTCGAACCGATCAACCCGGTTCCGCCGATAACGACGATTTTCATAATCTGCTCCTTTTTGCTGTATCAAAGAGTTGAAAGAACGCTCCGTCGCGCAAGCGAGGCGGGGCGGTTGTTAGTTCAGACCAGCTTTGTCCGGACCGGGCGCTGTGTCAGCAGCCACAAAACCCATGACCACCTTGAGAAGCTCAGGCGATTTCTCCGTAGAATGAATAGGTTGCGTCATCGCCTCGGTCCTGGATTCTTGTGGGATAAATGGCTGCCTTGGATCGGCGACCTGGATCTAAACCTAAGCGATTGTGGCCTGACGCATACCCAAACATACGTTGGGGATCTGCCAGCAGCCCATGCGATTGACCGGAAATTCAGCAGGAAATACCTAGCCAAGCAGGCGGCGCGATGCGGCCTTTCCGGGATTCCCAAAGGATCGAGCTTTCACTCGAATGGCCGATTGCTTCGAGCGCGGCTTCAGCCCCGCTGAAGCTGCTCGACCTTGCGCACCAGATCCGCCAGGGAGCGGCACTGCATCTTGCGCATGAGGCTCATACGGTGAAGCTTGACCGTCATTTCGCTGATACCGAGCTGATAGGCGACCTGCTTGTTCATCAGCCCGCTCGCCACCGCATGCATGACCTCCTGCTCCCTCGGTGTCAGGCTATCGGCAAGCGCTTGGACGCGTTTCAATTCTTCGTTCGACTTGCGACGTTCATCATCTATCCTGATGGCGTGATCGACAGCGTCGAGGAGAACCTGGTTGATGAAGGGTTTTGTGATGAAATCGGTAGCGCCTGCCTTCATTGCCCTGACGCTCGTTGGAACATCCGCGTGGGCTGTCAGGAATATGAGCGGCAGCTTGCTGCCGAGTGCCAGAAGCTGGCTTTGAAGGTCCAGACCCGAGCCGCCTGGCATTCGCATGTCGACGACGATGCAGCCGGGTGCGTTTACATCGGCCCATTTGAGAAATTCGAGGCCGTTTGGAAAGGCCGATGCGCGCTTGTTCGTGACCGTGAAGAGATCCACGAGGGCGCTGCGCATCTCCGCATCATCGTCGATGACGTAAACGACCGGCTCGGCGCTCTTGTCCGTCTTTACCTGAGCGTTTTGCATCGAATTACCTCTTGGTATCTGAGAGATCCCGGCCTTGCACACGCCTGTATCCCTCTGTTCTACCCTTTGTCGGCACTCGGTCACCAAACCATGCCAGCAGCTAGATCAAGAAAAACCTTGGCGCCGACCTGGATGGTGCCTGCCTGCTCAATGAGACGCCAATCGATACCATAGGATACGCGCCGGCGGACGGTACACCTTGGTTTACCATCGCCCAACCACCCGTTCCGCGGTCTCCATGGTCGTCAAAACTGAACAGGACCGGCAGCGTCTGCTGCCGGTCCTGCCTGCTCGACGACGTAAGCCGGATGGGTTGGACGCTCGACTGCCACTTCGTTGGCCGCAGGAAGAAACCGGAAAAAGCCCTGCGTTCATCATCTCCATCGTGCCCGGTTAACACGGCCCACGGATGCTCAGATACTGGCCGATGCAGCGCCTGGCATCCCTAACATTGGTTTGCCAAACCTTGGTTTGCGTTGACCCTATCCTGCTGAAAGTCCAGCCTTTTCACCCGAGCAGATATCGAGGAAGAAGCCCCTGGCGGACATGAAACCTGTCGAGCAGAACGATGGCGCGGAATATGCGATCGTTCGTGAAGCGAACTGGGATTTTACGCTGGAGAAATTTGCCAAGGGCGAGGCGGTGTCCGGCGGTTTTCCGACGCGGTTTGAGGCCATTGAGGACTGGCTTCGCTTCCTGAGGAAAGAGCGCGAGCCGCTTGACGCAGCGATTGCGCGCGCCAACGAAATCCGGGTCGTCGAGCTTGAGAACTCCCACGGGCATAACCCCTGGGACAGGAGGTGTGAGCGAACGCACGCTGCCCCTGCTTCGGGTCAACCCAAAACTTCGTTTTATCGATCCGTCCTCGGAAACAGCTATCCTTTCGGCATTAAAGACAATCTCCTCGGAGGCGTGAGATGAAAATTGCGGTTGTTGGTGCGAGCGGGATGATGGGATCCAAGATCGTTCGCGAACTGGAACGAGGGGGTCAAACCGTCAGTGGAGTGTCGACCAGCACCGGCGTCGATGCCTATACCGGCGAAGGGCTGCCGGCGGCGCTTGCCGATGCGGAGGTGGTGATCGATGTCACCAATTCCGGCTCATTCGGCGATTCAAACGCGCTCGGCTTCTTCAAGCAGGCAGGAAAGAACCTGCTGGCAGCAGCGAAGGATGCCGGCGTCAGGCACTACCTTGCCCTGTCCGTCGTCGCGACCGACAGACTGGTGGAAAACGACTACTTCCGCGCAAAGATGGTGCAGGAAAATCTTATAAGGGCCTCAGGGCTGCCCTATACCATAATCAGGTCCGCCCAATTCTTCGAATTCTTCAACGGCATCATCGATTTGGCAGCCGACGGTAATGGCTTCCGGCTGTCGCCCTCCCTGGTGAGACCGATTGCGGCGGATGAAGCGTCAACTTTGATATCCAGGATCATCGTCGATGCACCCCGCAATGACATCGTTGAAATCGCCGGCCCTGAACCCGTCCAGCTGGACCAGTTGGCGCGAGAGATTCTGACGGCGAGCGAAGATCCGCGCTCGATTGCGATCGATCCCGAAGCACCATTCTTCGGTGTGGAGCTTGCGAAAACCACGCTCCTTCCCGGAGCTGATGCTCTTGTCGGAACCGTGACATTCCACGACTGGCTTTCCCGATCGATGATAGCCGCTTAGCGACAATGTTTCTGCATATGTTGCGGCTGAAAACAAAAGGAGACGCAGAAGCGCCTCCTTTCCGCTTTGGCTAACGCATCCGCGTTACACGCGAATTCCTGCAACTGCCTGCCGGCTCGAGGAGGCAATGGTCTGTTGAATTGCCCAGAGCGTCGCGAGTATCCCGAAGATCGCGGGCAGGCTTATCGCCGGGAAATCCCGCAGGATCACCGACGAAGAGCAGATGCCGACAGCGACCTCCCAAAGATGGAAGGTGGCATGCGCGATCAGCCAGAGCGTCGCACCGGCCCAGAGCTCGACCCGTCGGCTCGGCTTCCAGGCGCCAAAGGCAAATGCAAGCGCGATGAAGCCCTGGATGATGCCGATATCGCGAATGAAATGCTGGTTGTACATCCCGGTATCCGTGACGCCCGGGACAAAATAATACCAGCTTTCGGGATCGTAGAGCATGTAAATGGCCAGCCAGCCGGCAAGTAATATGTTGAAACCGACCATAACGTAGACAATGAATTTCGTGACCTGCATCGCAACCTCCTTGGATAAGCGGGCCTGAAATTAACATCCAAGGCTAAGGCTTACTTCCCAAACCAAGGTTAGGGAGCCGAAGGTGATAGGCCGCTGAAACGCAGAGGAAAGCGGCTGGAAGTCGGCGGCCGGCATCCTCGAGGCAGGACCGAAGCGCGCCATCGATCGGCGTGCCGGGAACGACCGCTGGTGCATTCGCAACACGGCCGACACTTTCTATGTATCTGCACAAAAACGCTGCAGTGGCATCAAACTAAACAATTTCAGATTGTTTACCGCTTCGGCCACACCGACAACAGCATTTGGGCTCCGCCAACGAGGACGGAGCCCATTCAAGAACAAGATGAAGTTTTAGCGTTGCTTGGCGGAAGCCGCGTCCTCGATGATCTTCGTAACCTTGTCGGGATGAGAAACCATTACGACGTGGGAGGCACCCTTGACCACAACGGTCTCCTTGGAGCGAGCGCGCTCTGCCATCCAGCCGAGGGCCTTGGCAGGGATGTTCTTGTCTGCATCACCATAGATGAACCAGGAAGGAATGGTCTGCCACGCCGCACCGGGCGCTCCCTCGGTCAAGGCCGCTTCGGTGATCGGACGCTGGGTTGCGGCCATCAGCTTTGCGGTCTTTGCCGGCACATCAGCAGCAAATTGCTCATGAAACTTGTCCTGCTGGATGTACAGATCCTTTCCGCCATTTTCCAATGCCACTGGCTCTGCAAGCGTCGGCGCCAGAGTGCTGCCGGGGAACTTGCCCGAGAGGTCGGCGGCGGACTCGCCCTTGTCAGGGGCAAAGGCAGCGACATAGACCAGTGCTTCGACATTCTTCGTCTCCGCAGCAGCCTCGCTGATGACTGAACCGCCATAGGAATGGCCAACGAGAACGACCGGGGTCTTTATACCGGCGACTATGCGGCCGACATAATCACCATCGGACTTTACACTGCGCAGCGGATTGGCAACGGCGACAACCGGATAACCATCCTTTTCCAGACGAGCGATGACATCATTCCAGCTCGATGCATCGGCAAAGGCGCCATGCACGAGCACCACCGTCGGCTTTGCAGATTCAGCGGCTGCAGGGGCGGCAAGAACTGCCAGTGCGCCGAGTGCGAATACGGATTTCAAGATTCTATGCATCGGTTGGTCTCCTTTATTGAATTGCGCACAATTTAAGATGACGCAATTCATATGCCGAGTCACTTTTTGTTCAACTGGTGACGAGCAGCTGGATGAAGGACGTTTCGGACGTCAGGCCAGATACCGCGATCGCCAATGTGAGCAGCCATATCGTTGTATTGGCGAGCGTTCTGCAACAACCCAAACCTCCGTTCTAAGACTTTCCGATCAGTACCGACACAGGACTCCGCCCACGGGCCATCTTCGGGACAAGAGATTGCTGCGGCCGGCATACGAGCCGGCCGCGCGAAAATCTGACGACCCTTGCGTCAGGCCACGCACATGCCCCCGTCGACGTGGAGCTCGATTCCGTTCACGAAAGTGCCCGCCGACGCAAGGAAGAGCGCGGCCTGAGCCAGTTCTTCGGGGCGCCCGAGACGTCCCGCCGGTATAAGATCCGCCATCTGCTGCTCGAACTGCGGGCGGTTGCTTTCGCTGACGCCGAGTTTTCCCAGAATCTCGGTCTCGACAGGACCGGGGCTGAGAATATTGACGCGGATCCGGCGCGATTTGAATTCGATCGCCCAATTGCGGGCAAATGCGGCGAGCGCAGCCTTGGTACCGGCATAAACAGTGTGGTTCGGCAAAACCTTCGTCCCGGCCAGAGAACTCGTGACGATGATGTTTCCGCCATCGCGCATATGCGGAGCGATGGTCTGAACACCGAAGAAGACACCACGCGTATTCACCGCAAAATGCTGGTCGTATTCGACCTCACTGACCGTTTCTGACGCCGCGAGATTGATGATGCCGGCATTGGTCATATAGACATCAATGGTGCCAAAGCGCTCCGTCACCTCAGCCGCGAGCCGGCGATGGTAATCGATGCTGGCGACGTCGCCGCAAATTCCGATTGCCCCATTGCCGATCTCCCGAACCGCTTCATCGACGACATCCTGGCGGCGTCCGGTGATGACGACCTTCGCCCCCTCCTCGGCGAAAAGCCGCGCCGTCGCTTTTCCTATCCCGCTATTGCCACCGGTGATGATGGCCACCTTGTCCTTTAGGCTTGGCATCTGAATTCTCCTTGTTGACGCGCAGGAGATAAACAGTTGCATCGGCCTCTATTAGCGGGGTCCAAGGACAAGGAACTTTGCCTGGAACAGACAAATGAGCGGGCGCGGCCGATCGTCTATCACGAAACCCATCTTGCGGATGAACACATCCAGTTCGTCATCCGGCGCGACGACCTCCAGGCAGATCGGCAGCGACTGGCAGCCAAGACGCGTCGTTCCCGTATGAATTGCTTTCGTTTTCCGCTGTATCGTAGGATAAATCCTGCTGCAGGCATTTCAGCCTGTTGAGACGCAAGTGTCATCAGGAGCAGGGGATGATCGTCAGCCGGAGCGTCAAGGCATTGCGCAAACGGGAACGGGCGCTCGCCGAACTCGTCGATAGGGTGCCGTCTCACATCTGGCGGCTGACAGCAGACGGCGAGCCGATTTTCTTCAACGAACAGATGATCGATTACCTCGGTCGGGATATTGCCGATTTACGGTTACCGGGCATGAGCCGGCTGGATGCAATGATCGAGATGGCGATCCATCCAGATGATGCCGCGGGCTTCAGGGGCGCGCTCCATCATTGCTTCGCCACCGGCGAAAGCTTTTCCACACGATACCGGCTGCGTCGCTACGACGGCGTCTATCGCTGGATGTCGAGCCGCGCAGATTCGATACACGACCGGCATGGACGCATCAGCCAGTGGTATGGCCTCTGCCACGATATCGACGATCAGGTCCACGCCGAAGAGGCGCTGCAACGCAGCGAACGGCACCTTCAGCGGCTTATCGATGCCTTGCCGGTGCACATCTGCAGCTGGACACCGGCGGGCGAGCTCTCCTACGTCAGCAGGCGCTATATGCAGGAACTGGGCCTTTCCAAAGCGAATTTCGAGGAATTTGCACGGGCAGCGCAGGAACTTGTCCATCCCGAGGATAGCCCTGAGGTGCAGCGCAGGGCCGCGCATTGCATCCGGGCGGGCGAGCCTTTCACGATGCGATACAGACGGCGCGGACCGAACGGTATGTTCCACTGGACAGAAGGCCGGTTCGAGCCACTTCGCGATAGAAACGGTGCGATCGTGGAATGGTACGGCCTGTCCATCGATGTCGAGGATCAGGTTCGCGTCCAGGAGGCTTTGAGCCTCGCCCAGCAGAACTTCGCGCGTGCAAGCCAGGCGGCGAGCCTTGCCGAGCTTTCCGCCTCGATCGCCCATGAGATCAGTCAGCCGCTCGCGGCCGTCATATCAAGCTCGGATGTCAGCCTGCGCTGGCTTTCGGCCGAACCGCCCAATATCGAACGGGCGCAGAAAGCAGTTGAGCGCATCTCGGCAAGCGCCCATTCGGCCGTCGAAGTCGTCGGCCGCATCCGCGCTTTGTTCAAACGCTCCGAAGCGTCAAGAGATTACGCCGCGCTCGACAGCGTGGTCAGAGAAGCGCGCGACCTCATGGCCGAGGAAGCGATGCGGCGGCGCGTGCGCATGGATATCGAGCTCGAGCGCGACCTTCCGCCGATCGCCTTCGATCGGGTCCAGGTCCAACAGGTCCTGATCAATCTTATCCGCAATGGCCTGGAGGCCATGGATTCTGCTGGTGATGACCGCGTTCTGCACATTCGCGCCCGCCGTGCGACAGATACCGTGCAGATAGAGATCAGCGATCGCGGCCCGGGCGTCGAATTCCCCGATAGAATATTCGAGCCCTTCTTCACGACAAAAGGCCAAGGAATGGGAATGGGGCTGGCAATCAGCCGCTCCATCGTCGAATCTCACGGCGGGCGGTTAAGCGTTGAGCAAGCCGACCCGCACGGAGCGAAGTTCGTCTTTACCCTGCCGGTTGAAGTGGAACAGGCCGCTCACGCATGATGACGACTAGCCTGCGCGATACTCGCTGATCGCGCGCTCCAGCCACGACATGAGCAAGTCGGCATTGACGGGTTTTTTTAGAAAGGCGATTGCGCCCGCCTGAAAGACAGCGGCCTCGACGTCTTTGTCCCCGTGCGCAGTCATGATGATGACCGGCGGGTGGGATGGCATCCTGCTCAATGCCTGGAGCATCTCGACGCCGGACATTCCCGGCATTCTGACGTCGGCAAGAATACAATCAACGAGCGAATAACCTTTTTCGTTCAGGAATCTCTCGGCCGACTCGTAGAGCTCGCATTCATAACCGGCCGCTTCGAGCAGGTCCTTGAGGGATTCCCTGAGATAGCGATGGTCATCAACGACAGCGACAGTCTGATTGGAGGAACTTGCCATTGCGTCAGTACAATTCTTCTTTTCGGGCAATGAGCTAGGCGCCGCGCAGGTTACTGATACAGTTTGAGATCCGGTTTCAACATGTCAAATTTGCGGACAAGCTCCGCAAGGGAGCCTGCCTGCATCTTTTTCATCATTCGTCCCCGATGCAGTTTCACCATGATTTCGCTGATCTGCATCTCATGTGCAATCTGCTTGTTCATCAATCCGGCTGCGACATAATGCAAGACTTCCCGCTCGCGCGGAGTAAGCCTGGCTTCACAGCTTTGCACCTGGGCGCGGATAGCGGCCTCTTTCCGGTTCTCTGCATCCCGCCTGATCGCTTCGCCAACTGCGGCGATGACGGCGCTGCCGGCGAACGGCTTGATCAGGAAATCCGTTGCTCCCGCCTTCATCGCCTTTACGGTCAGGGGGATACTTCCGTGACCCGACATGAAGATAATGGGCATGGTGTTGCCGGCGGCGGCGAGTTGGTCTTGGAAGTCAAGGCCACTGATGCCGGGCATCCGCACGTCCAAAAGAATGCAGCCCGCCTGCCCCATATCGCAGCGCTCCAGAAAATCCGAAGCGCTCTCGAATGCGATGGCCTTCATCGCCACCGACTCGAAAAGGTCTACCAGCGAGGCCCTGACAGGGCCTTCGTCGTCAACGATACAGACAACCGGTTCGTCCCTCGTGCTGACTTGATCGATCGTCATGGCTTTCTGCGCCTCCAAACGACGGCTTTGCATATCTCCCCTACTGCCGCATCGCGGCCAATTTGACACTGCCTCGTTCGGCAGCATTCATGAAGGGATTCCCGTCCGCCAAAGGCCCACGTCGGACTTGCGCTTCGCGACGCGGTAACCTGCCTGTCACACTACCACGCGGGGCCCATCACAAAAATACGCCAAGGGTCTAGGTTGGGCGGAAAGATCGATCCAAAGGTCTGTCAAATTCTCTCGTAATTGCAAACAGGTAGTTCCGACAGATGCGTCGGGCGACCCAAGCTCGATACACCCGTGCAGAACTATCACAAGACACACCTTCGTTGTCCCTGCGCACACCTTGGTATAGCTCCCCGGCCCGCAAACCGCCTGTAAGCTGATCATGTCGAAGATCGATCAAAGGCGATGATCATGAGGCATGACCCAAGCTCTCCGTACAGGCCTCTCGAGATGCCGAGGTTTCCGCTTTTGGTCATCGGCGGCCTGATCATCGGGATACTGGTGTATCTCGGCTATGGAGCGATATCGGCGCCCAAGGCGTCCGCGAAAATCTACGTGCCGCTCGCGACATCCTCCTCATCGCAAGCCGAACCGAAGGTCGCATATTTTGTCGTGAATGGTGAAACGCTGGCCGTATCGCTCCAGCATCGGCCGACGGCATTCAGGGTTGCATCTCGCTAGCTGAACTGAGGCGCGTTTCAGCAAGGCTTCACTCCCTCAAAGGTAGAAAGAGAAGCCACAAGAAACCAGAAGTATAAAAATGCACTTCGACATATATATTTGGTTTAGTCACCCCCTCCTTCAATTTCCTCGCCTGTAACTGTATCCTCATGCGGTTCAGGGAAGCGGCATGTCTGCTGGCAATGGAGGATCATGCATGGGGGTGACCACCTCCAAGGGGTCGAAAAGTCCGATCGCGATTTTGGTTGATGACGATGCGACCGTTTGCGCGGCTCTGGAGAACCTGCTGAATTCGGTCGGCATCGACGCGATGACATTTTTATCGGGCCGGGAATTTCTCGAAGCAAAGCTGCCCGACCGCCCGAGCTGCGTCGTGCTGGATGTCCGTATGCCCGGCATCAGCGGTCTGGACCTGCAGCATCATCTGACCCGAAATGGCGTCACGACACCCGTCCTGTTTCTGACGGCGCATGGCGATATCGCGATGAGCGTGCAGGCGATGAAGGCCGGGGCGCAGGATTTCCTGACCAAACCTGTGCGAGACCAGACCTTTCTCGATGCCGTGTCCAAAGCCATTGCCACCGATGTCAGCCGCAGGAACGCGCTGTCTGCAGCCGATCGATACGTTTCCCTGTTTGAAACCCTCACCATACGCGAGCGCCAGGTTCTGAAACTGGTCGTCTCCGGCGCGGTCAACAAACAGATAGCCTTCTCCCTCGGGATCAGCGAATTTACCGTGAAGCTTCACCGCAGCAATATGATGAAGAAAATGCAGGTCAGTTCGGTGGCGCAGCTTTTCAATGTCTGGCAGGCGCTGCCTTCGCATGTTCGAACGAGCGATGGCTGAAATTACCCACCAGCGCTAGGTCACGGAAAGAGTAACGACAGAAAAAGCAAAGAGGACTTCCATGCAGTTGACATCGTCAAAAGAACGGATCGTCACGGCCATGGCTATTGGCGGCAGCGGCATCCTGCTGGCAGGGCTTTTCGCGGATCCCTCCGGCATTCTCGTCGCAATGGTCGCCATCTGGCTCTATACAAGCTGGCGCACAGGTCTGGCCGTGCTGCTCATCGGCTGTTTGCTGACAGCGGCTGTCGTTCTCTCCCCCGCCAATTTCGGCAATAACGAACAGACCCGGGTCGTCATGTTCGCCTGCTGCGCCACCGCGCTCTGGTTTTTCATCAACGTTTTCAAGCCGCAGAGCCTCTTCGACCGCGTTTACAAGAATATCCAGCCCAATATCGAAGACATTCCCGGCTTCGGCTGGTCGGCCTATCCCGACGGCCGACTGCGCTTCCTGAATCCGAAAGCGCTCGATTTTGTCGGCGTGAGTGCCGAGGAAATGAGCAGGATCGCCAAGCTCGACAACCATTCATGGTGGAGCCTTTTCGTCCATCCCGACGAAGTCAAAGGATGCATGGCAAGATGGGAGCACAGTCTCAGGACCGGAGAGCCGATCTTCGAAGAACAGCGGGTCCGGCGCGCCGATGGAACCTACCGATGGCTGCGCGATTCCGCTATCGCGTCGCGTGACGAACAAGGCCGCATCACCGCCTGGTTCGCGACCTCGGTCGACATCGACGATCAACGAAAGGCGGAAGCTGCCCTCAGGGAGAGCCAGCAGCAACTGCAGCAGATGATCGATACGGTGCCAGCCCTCATCTGGTGCGCAAACTCCGCCGGCGAGACCTCTTATATCAACAAGCCGCTTATGCGCTGGACCGGGATTTCGCTTGCGAGCAACGATCCCGCGGACACAAAGAGGCTCGCAACGGCGATCATCGAGGCCATTCACCCCGAAGACCGAGTACTATTCCAGAGGAGCCTGTCGCAGGCCTTTGAAACCGGCGAACGCTTCGCGCTTAAATACCGGCAGCGGCGGTTCGATGGCGTCTATCGCTGGATCGACGGCAAGGCGGAGCCACTGCGCGACGCTGACGGTCAGATCATTCAGTGGTACGGCGTCTGCCTCGACATCCATGACGAAATGGAAGCGCATGAAGCTGCGCGTGAGCGTGAAGCAGAATTGCGTCTGATCGTCGATACGGTGCCGTCACTGATCTGGCTGATGACGCCCGAGGGGCTCCCCTGCTATTTCAACAAACGCTTCTCCGAATGGGCTGGCCTCGATGAAGGCGCGATTCACTCGAAGACTCCGAAAGACGTCGCCGCCCGGGGGGAGCTGGTCCACCCCGAAGACCGCGCCGCGGTCACAGAGGCATTCAGAAACGCCATTGCGACGGGCCAGCCTCTCAACCACAAAGGCCGGCTTCGCCATAGGGATGGTCAATACCGCTGGATGGATTCGCGCGTTGAACCCCTGCGCGACGAAAACGGCAAGATCATCCGCTGGTATGGCGTTAATCTCGACATCGATGATGAGGTTCGTGCGCAGGAGGCGCTGCGCCAGTCCGACGAGAGACTGGCAAGGGCATTGCGCGCCGCCAGCATGTCCGAACTTTCCGTCTCGATTGCGCATGAGCTCAATCAACCGCTGCAGGCGGTGGTCGCGAATGCGAACGCGTTCCGCCGATGGCTGAGCGCGGAACCGCCGAACCTCGAACGCGCCCTACGTTCCGCCGACTGGATCGTGCGCGATGCTGATGCGGCCGCCGAAGTGGTCAGCCGCATCAGGGCGCTGTTCGGCAAGACCGCCTATCCCAGAACCGCCGTAGATCTGAACAATCTGATCAATGATGCCTGCGAATTGATCGCCGACAAGCTCACCTCCAACAAGGTGAAGCTCGATATCAATCTCGACCCTTGTCTACCTGTCACCAGCGCGGACCATGTCCAGCTAGAGCAGGTAATACTCAACCTCATCCGCAACGGCATCGAAGCGATGCACGATATCGAGCCCAGAGCCCGTACCCTGAAAATCGAGTCCAGGCTGCGGGACGACGCTACGGTCGAGGTGGAGGTGAGCGACCGGGGTACCGGGATCAGCGACACCGAGAAAATTTTCGAGGCGTTTTATACGACAAAGCAGGACGGAATGGGCATGGGCCTTGCGATTTGCCGCTCCATCATCGAATCCCACGGGGGACGACTGTGGGCCGAGGATGGCGTTCGCGGCGGCGCATCGATCACGTTCAGCCTGCCGTTGCGGGACCTTCAGGCCAAGCCGGCACCGCGCGAATTCCACATCAGGCCGCCGATCAGGGAACTCGAATCCCTGTCAGCATGACCGGTAGCGACGCCAGCAGCACGACTGGTTCTCGCGGATCGGTTGATCGTGGCGAAAGGTGATCCGGACTACCGGATGCCGTCTTGAGAGGCGCTTTGCCTCGCGAGTTGATGCCGCCATTGGCTGGGTGTCGTTCCGACGAAACGCCGGAACAGCCGGCTGAAATGCGCATGGTCCGACAAGCCGCAAGCAAAGGCGATATCACCCATTTCGCGCTCGGAGGCGAGCAGCAATGTCCGGGCGCGTTCGATCCGCTGCTGCATGACGAAGGCGTAGGGCGACATGCCGAAACTGATCGAAAAGGCGCGGCGGAAATGGCCAGGGCTAAGCTTTGCCGCAGCCGCCAGATCGTCGACGCGAACTGGCCCTTCCAGCCTTGCATCGACATAGTCGGTGACGCGTTTGACCTGCCAGTTGCTGAGCCCAGTCCTGCGGCCGCTCTTCTCCGGAATATTTACCTCTGAGGCCTGCGACCGAACACGCGATTCGGACGAATGACAGCATTGGGATACCACCGAAACGCCTTGCTTCAACCTGATCTCATCATCCATCAGACCGCCCCATGCAGCTGGCGGGATCGCCATATCCAGATGAACTCTGATCGTCCGGGAAATCCATAAGATTGAGGTCTAGCGCACTACGCCGAAGGGATAGGTTTCAGGCGTGTTAGAGCTCGATACGCGGATCGGCGAGCGTCTGCAGGATTTCGACGATGATGTTCACGAGGATATAGAAGGTTCCAAGAACGATGGTGACGCCGAGAACGGCCGGAAGATCGGCGCTGGTTAGGGACTGGACCATATAGAACCCGAGGCCGGGCCACCCGAAGACAAGCTCGACGATCAGCAGGTTGCCGAACAGAAGCCGGATCTGCAGACCGATCATCGCCAGAGTCGGCGAGGCGGCGTTGCGAAGACCATGGCGCAAGACCACCGCTGTCTCTCGAAGCCCCTTCCCCCGCGCAGTCCCGATATAGGCCTGCTGCATTACCTCGCGCAGCGCGCTGTTGAGACTTCTCCCCACCGCGACGGCGATCGGCAGTGCCAAAGCGCAAGCAGGCAGAAGCAGATGCCGGATTGCATCCAGGCTGAGGTCGCCGCTGCCGCTGATCAGCGTATCGATGAGATTGAAGCCGGTTGGGCCGGCGAAATCAGCATCACTCATCCTGCCCGACCCGGGCAGCCAGCCGAGACGGAACCAGAAGACATAGACCAGAAGCAAGGCGGACATAAAAATCGGCACCGAACCTGCCGCAATGAAGAGAAGCCGCAGCCCGCCGGAGCCACCGACAATATGAGGCAGCACCGCGAGAATACCTACCAACAAAAGCCCGATGCAGAGAGCCGCGAATAACAATTCGAGCGATGCAGGCAAATATTGCCTGATGTCGGCGGCCACCGGCTGACGGGTCCGGACCGAGGCCCCGAGATCGCCCTGCGCAAGCCGCGACAGGAACCGCCCATACTGAACGACGATGGGATCATCGAGGCCGAACTGCTGGCGAAGCGCATCCACTTTTGACAGAGGTGTGAGCGGCCCGGCGATGGCGCGAGCGGGGTCGGCGGGAATGATGCTTTGCAGGCAGAATACCGCAAAACTCATCGTCAGGAGAACGGCAGCCAGACCCAGTATGCGCCTGAGGAAATAGACCAGCATATTCTAGGCCCCTCGCAATGCAGTCCGCAGACCATCTCCTGCGAGATTGGCGAAGAGGCAGATGAGGAAAATGACCGCCGCCGGCAACATCGGAAGCCACCAATAGGCAGAGAGGCTATCGAGCGCACGGGATGTCATTGCCCCCAGTTCGGGTGCCGGCGCCGGCTGGCCGAGCCCGATGAAGGACATCAGCGACATCGTCATGATCACGTTGGCGACATCAAGCGTCGCGGCGACCAGCAGCGCCGGAATGGCACCGGGAAGGATATAGCGCAGCAGCAGGCGTGGGCCGCCGATGCCGGCAATTCTTGCAGCCTCCACATGCGGGCGGGCGTTCAGTCGGCGCAATTCGTCGCGGGATATACGCGCGTACCAGGGCCACCAGGCGATGCCGATCGCTATCATCGTATTGGTCAGCCCCGCGCCGAGCGTTGCGATCACCGCCAGAGCCACAAGTGTAGACGGCAAGACGAGGAAAAAGTCGACCAGCCATTGCGCCAGCATGTCGAGCCTACGGCTGACAAGGCCGGGGATCATGCCGATGCATCCACCGACGATCAGGCTGACGAGAATGAGGACAATTGCAGGCAGCCATGTATATTGGATACCGAGGACAATGCGCGAAAAAAGATCGCGCCCGATCTCATCCGTCCCGAACCAGTGTTCCCACGAAGGCGGCAGATAAGCGGCGGCAACGCGAAGCTGTGGATTGAACGGCGTCAGCCACGTCGCGAACAGGGCGATGATCGTGATAGCAATCGCTCCGAACACCCCGATCCGATCGATCCAGCCGATGCGCCCAAGGATGACGGGCCAGCGGACGAGCCGCTCCTCGGGGAGGAGTTCCGGAACGTTCATGTGTCCTGCCCGCCCGTGCTCGCATGCATTCTCGATATCGAGGCAACAACGGCGTTCATCGACAGAGGATTGAAGCCGGCAGTTATTGTGTCGGGATCTCCTTCCTGCGCCACCCTGCCCTCTCCCAGCACGGCGATACGATCGGCGATTATTCTGGCGGCGGCCAGATCATGGGTAACGAACAGCACCGCCATGCCGAGCCGCCGCCTGATCTCTCCGAGAAGGTTCAGCGTGGTGGCAGCAAGCGATACGTCGAGCGCGCTGATCGGCTCGTCGCAGAGCAAGAGTTTCGGCGGCACGACGATCGCGCGGGCAAGCACGGCGCGCTGACATTGACCGACGGAGAGGCTGGCGGGCAGCGAAGACATCAGGCCCTCATCGAGGCCGACCAACTCAAACGCTTCGACGACCCTGTCGAGACGCTCTTTCTTGCCGAGACCGAGAGGCCGCAACCGATCGCCGATCTGCTCACCGATCGTCAGCCAGGGTGTAAGCGAGGCAACCGTATCCTGAAAAACAACCTGTGGGGCATCGTCGATCCGGACAATCTCGCCACTGTCGGGCGACAGAAGCCCGGCCGCGAGCCTGAGGATCGTCGATTTGCCCGCGCCGCTCTCGCCGAGCAGAGCGACGCATTCACCAAGCCCGACCGATAGATTGACCGAGTCCAGCACCTTCCGCTGCCGGCGCCGGCCGAACAGACCGACAGTCGACGTGAAGCTTTTGCTGACATCGGACAGTCGCAGCACCTCCACCGGTTTTGCTGTTGCCACGGTTGGCCAGACTTCCGTGGAGCGATACTCACGTGCGCTGGATTGCGCCAAGTCAGGGAAGAAGCAGGCGGCAGTGTGTCCGGTAGCCGAAAGTGACATGAGTTCGGGCCGACTGGTTATGCACTTGTCCCTGATGACGGGACACCGGGAGGCATAGCAGCAAACATGCTCAGGATCGGCAAGGCTCAGTCGCTCCGCCGGCAGAGTGGGCAAGGAGCGCTGGCGATCCGCATCACAATCGAGCTGGATCGCAAGCAGGCCGGCCAGATAGGGATGGCCGGGATGGGTCAGGGCATCGCCGGTTCTGCCGATCTCCAGGATGCGCCCCCGGTAGAGCACGAGTACGCGATCGGCGAGCGATGCTGCAGCGGTCAGATTATGCGTGATGAAAAGTATTGTGGCCTGCTGCTCCCGCGCCACCTTGCGCAGCAGTTCGAGAACCTTGCTTTGCAGGGCGAAGTCGAGCGCCGTGATCGATTCATCGGCAATCAGGACCTGCGGCTGCGCCATCAGCGCCATTGCGATCAGGATGCGCTGGCGCTGCCCGCCCGATAGGCGATGCGGGAATGCATCGAGTATGGCGTCCGCATCCAAAAGTCCGACCCGGCTCAGCCAATCCCTGATGAATCTGTCGTCTCCGTCGGCCGATTCTCGCAGCTGATGGCGAATCGTCATCGTCGGGTTGAGCGCACCCATCGGATCCTGCGGAATGGCGCGAACGAGCCCGTGACGGGCAGCCCGCAGCGTCCCCGGCGCTGCACCCACGATCTCGGTACCGGCAACACGAATGGAGCCGATGACGTCAGGTTCGCTGGAAGCCGGCAGCAGGCCCTGGATTGCCGCTCCGAGGGTGGTTTTGCCGGAACCACTTTCGCCGACGACCGCAATGATCTCGCCCGGCATCGCCTCGAAGCTGATGTCGTCGAGCACCAGATGGTCGCGACCATTTCGCCGAAGGACGACACTGAGATCGGCGATGGAAAGCGCAGCCCCGGTCACGGCCTCCGCAGCTCCCCGCAGGTTGAATTGCAACCATGAATCCTACCGAGAGTCCCGCGCTCAACCATCAACGCCTCACACTTGAAAAGTCGACGCTGCCTCTCGGGAAGACTGGACGAAGACCGAGATCCTTCAGACCCTTGCGATGGACAACTACATCGTCGACATCGACGAGTGGGACGAAATGGCCGGCATCGAAATACATCTGCCCGGCCTTTTCATAAAGCGCATTTCGCTTGGAGACATCCGTCACGGAAGCGGCCTCCGCAACAACTGCATCCGCTTCGGGAAGGACAATACCATAAAGGTTCAACGGCGCGTCCTTGGTGAAGAATGCCTTTGCCTGATTATCAGGATGAGCCGCATCCGGAGAGGCGATGATCAACAACATATCCGGAGCCGTCGGATCGCCCTTCATGGCATAGGCTGCCCCCGGCGGCATGATATGGGAGGTCGCCTTAACTCCGATCATCGATAGCTGCGCGATCATCAGGTCGGCGATACGCCCATAGCTCGGATTGGCGCTATAAAGCCCGATGTCGAGCGTGACAGGGCCGTGCTTGGCGATAGCGGACTTCGCAGCATCGAAATCGGTCGGAAACTGGACCGGTTGCGCCGCTTCCAGCATGATGTTCGGAAAGAGCGATTTCGAGACATGGGCATATTGCCCGAAGGCATCGCTTACCCAAAAATTCGGATTGATTGCGGTCAGAACCGCCTTGCGTACCTCGGCATCTTCAAGCGGTGATCCCGGCTTAACGAAAGCCTCGAACTGCGTCATGCTGGGGGCGGATGTTATTTCCAGATCGGCCGGCAGGCTGCCGAGCTGTGCGAAGGGGTAATTGGTCGGCACGCCATCGATTTCGCCAGCCTTCAGCTTGAGAATTTGCTGGCCGATGTCGGGGATGACGGGCAGTTCCACCCTGCTGAAATAGGGTTTAGCGCCCCAATAATCTTCGTTGCGTGCGAGCACATAATGTTCGCCACGCTTGAACTCGACCAATTTGAACGGCCCGGTCCCAGCTGTATGGTCGGTCAGCCATCCCGTCGCAAGATCGCCCTTGGCATGATCAGATATTGCGGCCGGGCTAATGATTTTCGGCCCCCAAGGGCTTGCAAGGCCATCCAGGAAAGAGGGCTGCGCGTGCCGGAGCGTGACGACGACGGTGGAACTGTCTGACGCTGCGATATCCGCCATGTTGGCGAGCGTGTAATTCTGCACAAAACCGCCGTCGCGGCGGCGCTTGAACGAGGTGACGACGGCATCGGCGTTCAAGGCTGTGCCGTCGTGGAACTTGACGCCCTCAACGAGGTGGAAGGTGTAGGTCAAGCCATCGCCGGAGATCTCCCAGCTCTTTGCCAGCGATCCGACAATCCTGGTCGAGCCTGCCTCGTATTTGACAAGGCCCTCATAGATGTTGTCCAGCGCGGTCAATCCGGCGACTTCGAAACCATTATCCGGATCCAGGGTGCCGATATCAGACGAATAGGGAATTCGCAGGATATCTTCTGCATGACCGGCCGCGACGCAGATCAGCGATCCAAGCAAGAATGCAAGCAGTCGAAGACTGATAACCTGGTTGAAACGTGAGAATATCGAAGCGAACAAGATTATCGGCATTGCGTGATCCGTGATTGCGTCATACCGGCCGCGGATGGCGGAAGCGCAAGGCAGCTATTGCCCAGCGCGCAATCGTCATCGAACGCCCATCATCATCACAATCATAGCGGCGTGTGACTGAAAAGCTTTGAAGATTCCGCGCCATAAATATTTCTGCTTTCGCTGGCGAGGCGATGCCGCGGTGGCGTTTTCATCGCTTGGCGGTCGTCCTCGTTTTCAGCCCGACATCATGAAGATAGGCTTCCAATGCCGCCACGTCGCCCTGCGAGACGATCGCGCCGACATAGCCATCCGGACGGACAAGAATCCGGTCACCTGGGGCAACTTCGTAAGTGTCGCGGAATCGGTGCTCGTTATCGCTAAGGTCGCCACCTTGCCCGATGCTATGGATATGCAGTCCTTTGCGTGACTTGACGGGAACCGTCTCCACTTCAAATTCCAGCAACGTCCAGTGAGGGCCTTTAAAGAGGTCGAACAACCGCGCGGGTTGCCCTGCGGCGCCCTTCAGCAGCGCGTCGGGAGCGCGGTTGCCGGCAAGGATGCGAGTCTGACGCTGGGGTTCTTCGAGCGACAGGCTCGAACCGGGATAGCCGATGTCCAGTTGCCGTACCTCACGGCCACGCCGAAGGTCGCCACGCTTCATATCTTCGAGCAGTCTGGTGGCAAGTCCGAGCATGCTCGCCGCGATCGGACGGCGCTCTTCTTCATAGCTATCGAGAAGCGTCTCCGGGGCGCCCGATAGGACGGCTGCCAGCTTCCAGCCGAGATTGTAGGCGTCCTGAACACTGGTGTTCAGACCCTGGCCGCCCGTCGGCGGATGGGTATGGGCGGCGTCTCCGGCGAGAAAGACACGGCCGACACGATAGCTGTCGGCAAGCCGGGCATTCATGTTGAATGCCGAGGCCCAGGAGACGGACTGGATAATGATGTCCGTGCGGCCGGTGCGTTCGGCAGTCAGCGCCGTAAGCCCTTCGGCCGACAGGTCGATGTCGCCTTCGAGAGGCACTGGTCCCTGCAGTTGGAAAGACCCTTCTTCGACCAAGGGACAAAAGGATATCTGCGTCTCCATCGACCCCTCGTTGAAGCGATGCCAGACATCGCGGCTGAGGCCTGTCAGTGTCACGTCGGCAACGATGGCGCGAACGCCGAGCGTCTTTCCGGGAAAGCCGATGGCGAGCGCCTGGCGCACAAAGCTTCGGCCGCCGTCGGTGCCGACGAGATATGATGCGCGGATCGTCTGTTCTTCACCGCCACTGGCAAGCCTTGCTGTTACACCCTGCCCATCCTGTTCGAAGCCGACCAACGCGCAGCCGAGCTCCGGAGCATGGCCGAGTTCGGCAAGGCGCTCCCGCATCGCTCCCTCCGTCAGGAATTGAGGCACGAGCAGAGGCATTCCGTAGGGTTCCGATGGGACCGGCTCACAGGCCTCGACAAGCGCGACATCTTTCACGCTGCCGTCGCCGTGATATTCGCGCTGATGCGGATAGTAACCGCCGGATGCGGCAATCTTGTCGACAATGCCAAGGTCCTCGAACACTTCCAGGGTTCGAGGCTGTATCCCCTTGCCGCGCGAACCTCGGAACGGATCATCCATCTTCTCGATCAGCCGGAAAGATACACCCCGCCGGGCGAGATCGATCGCCAGGGTCAGGCCAGCCGCGCCGGCACCACAAATCAATACATCGATTGCATCATCTTCTGTCATTGCTGCTGCTCCTATTTATGTGTATTATGCACATAACAGGAGAGCAGAATTGCCGTCAACAAAAAATGTGCAAAATACACATATCTCAAAACGCATCCATGAACTTCATGGATCGCTGCTTGAGATCGTCAGCGTCATGAACCGGCCGCAACGGGATGAGGCAATGGTCAAGGAGGCAGGGATTTCGCTCGACCGCGCCCTCTTCCCCTTGCTGGTAGGCATTGAAAGATTGGGGCCGATTGGCGTGGTCGATCTGGCCGACCGCGCCGGCCGGGACTACACGACGGTCAGCCGTCAGGTCGCCAAGCTGGAGAGCCTCGGCCTCATTCAACGCCAGCCGAGCGCGACGGACCGGCGCGTCAGCGAAGCAGTCGTCACCGCGAAGGGAAAATCGATGACAGATCGCGTCGATGCGGCGCGTGAGAGGATAGGGATCGAGATATTCAAGACATGGGATCCCGATGATCTGGACAATCTGGTCCGCCTGATGCGGAAGTTTGCCGATGCCGTGAAGGATGATCCGGCCAAGCGCTGACTAGCCACGATATAGATGGGCAGGCGAACGGACGGAAGTGAGGCGCCGGCGGGATCGCATGCGCCTCGACACTCTCAACCGAAGCCGGCCTACCAGCAGGTGAATCCTGCATCGACGTTGACAATTGCCCCCGTCATCAGGCTTGCCGCACCGGATGCGAGGAAGAGAACCGCGCTTGCGACCTCTTCCGGCGTACCCATTCGCCCCATGGGCGTATCGGCGAGCCAGATCGGAATCCGCTCGCGATTGGCTTCGACTGCCGCGACCATCGGCGTCTCGATATAGGTTGGCGCGACAGCATTGATCCTTACACCGTGCTGAGCCCATTCGGCGGCCATGGAACGGGTGAGGTGGTGAACGGCAGCCTTGGAAACGTTATAGGCCGTCTGCGGCTGCGGCCGGTTGCAGATGATGCCGGACATCGAGCCGAGATTGACAATCGCCCCGCGTTTCATCGCCACCATATGGCGGCCGAAGGAGCGCGAGCACCAGAAGACGCCATTGACGTTGACATTCATCATCCGCAGCCAATCGGCGTCCGTGACATCTTCTGCTGCAATCCCGTTCTGGCCGATCCCGGCATTGTTCACCAGGATCGTCGCCGGGCGGCCACTGTCGGCGAGTTCATTGGCGATCGCCTCCATGCGGGTGGAATCGGTCACGTCACCGAGACGCAGCTCGACGTCGTATCCCTTGTCTTTGAGCGCCAGCGCCTGCTCGGCGTCGGATTCATTGCGCTCGATGACGACGACGGCTGCACCGGCTTCGGCGAGTGCGTGAGCGCAGCAAAGCCCGATGGCCCGCCCGCCGCCGGTGACGACCGCGCGTTCGCCATCGAGACGGAACTTTTCCTGATAGCTCATGGTTCAGCTCCTCAGATATCGAACGCGCTGGGCAGAACGACGATGTCGCGGATCGTCACGTTGCGCGGACGCGTCAGCATGAACATGATCGCGTCAGCCACCTCCTTGGGTTCGATCAGGGCGCCGGCCTCCTTCGCCTTGCGCAGGTTCTCCTCCGGCCAGTCGGCCAGCAGCGCGCTGATGACCGGTCCCGGCGAAACCGAGCCGACACGAATGCCGCTTTTCAGCAGCTGGCGGCGCATCGTCTGGACAAAGCACGTCATCGCCCATTTCGACGGTGAATAGACGGGCTCCCATGGAACCGGCGAATGGCCCGCGACCGAACTCGTGACGACGATGTCGCCTGTGCCGCGTTCGACCATGTGCGGAATGACGGTCCGCACGTTCTTGATCACCACATTGACGTTGAGGTTGAGCATCCGGTCGATGGCGTCGAGATTGGCATCCGCGAGGTCGCCGCCGATGTAGGTGCCCGCATTGGCATGCAAAATGTCGAGCTGCCCTACCTTCGACAGCACGCGGTCAAGAAGCTTAGCGCATGCCTCCGGATCCAGCAGGTCCAGAGCGAGAGGTATCGCCTGCTCCCCGAGACGTTCGCAGGCTGCTTTTAACGCCTTCTCGTCGCGGTCAACGAGAACGACCGTGGCGCCTGCCGCAATCATCGCCTCCGTCGACGCCATTCCGATACCCGACGCCGCGCCGGTGATCGCAGCGATCTTCCCTTTCAACTCGTTCATTCTTTCCTCCTCGGTTAGGCGGCCTCATCTCGCTCCGCCGCATGCTGCATGATATTCCGCAAGGCTCTTCGTCACCCGCCAGATCAAGACCTCCTCAGGATCGAGCGGCCTGTCGGAAAACCGCTCGGCCGCCGGCATATGCTGCCAGAACAGCGGAAGCGGTACGAACTTTCCGGCAAGCGCGTCGCATAGACGCGCGACGGCAGATTGAGCCTGTTCAGCCGTCCAATAGTACCGGATGCGATCGGACAGCGAATAATGCCGAAGCCAGCGCTGCTCGCCCTCCGTACCGTGATAGTGACGGCTCCAATGCTCCCGATGCGCCAGCATCAAAGCCTCCATCGCAGCGTACAGGGGACGCTCCCCATAATCAGGCACGAGGTCGGATGCGATCAGGTCCAGCCCATAGAGGGCCTCGCGCAGGACGAAAGTTAGTTCCGGTCCGACCTTGAGGATCGGAAAACCGTCTTCAACGAGCGCGGTCAGCGGACCAGTGCCCTGATAATCGGTGGAATGTGCCTCGAACACGAACTGCGGCTCGTCCTCGAGCACTTGCTTCAACGCGTCGATCTTGCTGCGATCGTACCTGATGACATTGTGGTTGCCGAACTCGACGCCCGGCTGCACCACCAGGCCGATGGCACGCGCAAACGCCTCCGTGAGGCCGGCCTCGGCGAAGATACGGCGATGGACATCGATCGTCCGCCTGGCGGCCGAAGCCGCAGTCGGCTCGATCGTGGTCAGCGCGTGATCCGCGCCACCGGGAGGAGGAACCTCCGTACCGATCACATAGACCGGCATGGCGCCCCCTGCCCACCTTGCCGAGGTCTCTGCGACAGCGGCAAGCCGTGCAGCGCGATGAGCGGTCGTCTCGTCGTCCAATGCGGCGGGTTCACCCATGCAGCCCATCGATGCGTCCAGATGGATCTTGCGGAACCCGGCATCGACATAGGCCGCAACCATCCTCTCAGCCTCCGCTATGGCCTCTTCGGCCGCACGGTCCCGCCAGGGATTCGGTCCGAGATGGTCGCCGCCGAGCACGATGAGGTTTTCCGGGCAGCCCTCCTCTTTGGCGATGCGCAGCACGAGAGCCGCAAAGTCCGCAGGGGTCATTCCGGTATAGCCGCCCAGATGATTGACCTGGTTGCAGGTGGCTTCGATCAGAACCGTGCTCGAATGGTCACGCCCGTGACGCAGCGCTGCCCTCAGGACGATCGGATGGGCCGAGCAGACCGAGGTGATCCCTGCAGGGTGGCCCAGAGCCCTGAGCGCAGCCAGTTCGTTCAGCTTTATCTGCATCAGGAGCGCCTTTCCGTCGAGGCGATGAACGCGTCGAGCTCCTGGCGCGTGCCGGCACCCTCCATCGGACCGCGGATCGCCACATTGCGCGCACCTGCGGCCGAACCATAGGTGAGAGCCTCGCCTGGAGACATTCCGAGCCGCCGGCAGGTGAGGTAGGCCCCGCCGAAGCAGTCGCCGGCGCCGGTGGGATCGACCTCTTCGACGAGAAACGCAGGAGCGTCGATGCGGTCTCCGTCCCTGCCGAAATAGGTCGCGCCCTCCGCTCCACGCTTCAGCACGATCTCCTTCACGCCTATTTCGAAAAGACGGCGGATCGCCTCGGCTTCGCCCGAGATGCCAGCCGCCCGCTCAAGCTCTTCCCCTGACGGCAATAGAAGATCGGCGGCGGCGACAAGCCTGGCAAATCGGCGCTCGGTATCCTCATCGAGCTGCAATTCCTTGCGGATATTCGGATCGACCGAGAGCGTTCCGCCTCGCGCCTTCACGATGTCCACAGCCTTGTCGATTACTTCCCGAGCGCTCGGAACGGAGAGAGCCGAACCCATCACATGGAGATGTCCGCTGCGGTTGATGAGATCGCTGACGCCCTGAGACCAGCCGAAGCGGGCGGCCGCGGACTTCGCGATATTGTAGACGAAGTCGCGGGAGCCGTCCTTGCGGTAGCGGACGAAGGCGCTTCCGGTCGGATAATCTGGGTCGATGGAAATGGTCGACACATCGACGCCATCACGCCTGAGGCGGTCAACATTGACGTGACCGAAGTCGTCGTTGCCGACGGCCCCGACCATCGCCGCCGCTCCGCCGAGCCGGCCGCATTGCGAGATAAAGATCGCCGGTGCCCCGCTGGCAAACGGACCGACGAGCGGCTGAGCCTCACGGAAGCCGTCTCCCACCGTCGTGGCAACGATCTCCACGAGGATCTCGCCGACGCAAACCGTGGGACCGAGATGGTCCGGAGCCAGCACTGAAGCCATTGCAATCCTGCTTTCGATAGGTGTCGCTAAATCGCTGTTGATCGTTGTATTGCACCGTCTTCGCCACCGAATTCCTCGTTTTCGAGAGAGAGGAAGCGCTGGTGCAGCATGCACGCCGCCCCGAAGGCGGAACCAAACTCCGCGTCGCCATCGACGACGATCTCGGGGGTCGGAAAAGGAATGTTCTGGCCTTCCGACATGTGGACCGCCACGCGGGCCGCTACCATCGGATAGAGCGACGCTACGGAACCGCCGAGCACGATCCTGTCAGGATCGAGCAGACGACAGGCCTGCAGCAGCGCGTAGGCAAGATGCCGCGACCAGATCTCCGCTATGTTCACAGCATCAGGAACACGATCGCGAACATCGGTGAGGAAATCCTGCAGATCGACGTCGGTGCGACCGGTCGCCTCCCGGTACTGCCTGATCAGCACCTCGCGGCCGATCAGTTGCTCGAATCTCTGTCCGCCGCTTCCCGGCACGAGGGTATGGCCGATTTCGCCGGCAAGCCCATGACCGCCGCGAAACAGCTTTCCATCAATCATGATCCCGCCACCGACGCCGGTCTCCATGAGCAGAAAGAGCGTCACGCCGGAAACGCCATGACGATAGCTGTCACCGATCGCGAAAGCATTGGCGTCGTTTTCCACCGCGATCGGCACCTCGGCCGGAAAAGCACTGCGGCCGATCTCTTTCAACGGCACCTCTCGCCAGCCAATGATCGGCGCAAGCGTGACAATCCCTTCCGGCCGGATATGCGCCGGCGCGGATATGCCAAGCCCCTTGCAGCGCTGGATCATGTCTTTCGCCATGGCACCGATGATGAGCTCGACGCCGCATGCCACGGCATCCTCCACTGTCGAGGACTGCGCGTGGAAGGCCAGCCTGCGACAGGCCCGGACATCGGCGGAAAAGTCCACAACGACAGCAGATATATGCTCAACGCCAAGTTCGATCCCGACGAAGAATGCGGCATCCGGAACCAGTTCGAGCATGATCCCCGGACGGCCGGCACGGGATTGCTCCGAGCGCTGTTTGCTGCTCTCTTCCGACTCCTGGACAAAGCCGCTTTCCGTCAGTTCGGCAACGATCTCCCCTGATGATGAACGGTTCATCCCGAGCTTCCGCGCCAGATCGGCCCGGCTCAGGCGGCGATGGCTGTAGATCGTCTGCAGGGCTGCGACGATGTTGTTCTGCCTGATCCTGCGCGGCGAGCTTCCTATGGAAACGGTGTCGTTCATGTTCATTTCTCTTCAAATCGACTGCTCCAGCCTACACTTACGAAGCAGATCGGCAGAAGGATTATCAGGGGCGTGCGTTCGTGACGCGGCGCCGTTTCGCTTCTTCATATTTCAGTTCGATATAGCGTTTGGCATGGGCCGCCAACGGGTCGTTATCGGTCCACGTGTCGCGCCAGATTGCGCAGGCGAGTGACAGGCCTTCATCGACAACAGTGGTCGAAAAGCTTTCGAACACGATGTCGCGCTTGTAGTCGACATCGAGCAAGGCATCGAAGATGAGATCGAAGTTGATGACGCCGTCGCCGAGATAGCCGCGGTTGCTCTCGCCGATGTGGAAGTAGCCAATCTTGTCGCCGGCAAGCCGGATCGCGGCAGCCGGATTTGCTTCCTCGATGTTCATGTGAAAGGTGTCGAGATGCAGTCGGACATGGTCCGATCCGGTCTCGGAGATGAACTTCAATCCCTGGGCCGCCGTGTTCAGAAGGTTTGTTTCGAAGCGGTTCACGATCTCCAGGACGAGATCGACCCTCGCATCCTTCGCGACATCAGCAGTCGCAGCGATAGTGGCGACGCTGTTGTCCCAGCCCTTCTTCGTCGGCTGCCGGTTGTACTTGGTGTGCGCGGAATAGAGGATGCCGCCGAGCTTGTTTCCGCCGATGTCGCGGACTGCACGCACGGCATCGGCCAGCGTCTGTCTGCCGGCGGAGACGGCCGCCGTATCCTCGCTCGAAATATCCTTGTCGATCGGCAGGCCCATCGTCACGCCGATCTCGACATCAAGCGATTGCGCGAGCTTCGCCAGACGGTCGAGATTGAACTTTTCAGGGCGCAGATAAGCGAATTCGATTGTGCGATATCCGTGCTCGGCCGTTTTGTTAAGGGCCATTTCGAGGCCCTCCTGCGTTTGGCCGCCCGTCCATACAAATGAATGGATACCCAATCGACGCATAGCCGTTTTCCTCCGCTGAATGCCTTTTGTTGCGCAACAGTTATGTCAGTTAGTATGGCAAAGCAACAAATAAATTCGCAGATCGTAATTTTGCTCCTGCGAAAAACTCGTTGCATCGCAGCAATTTATTCTCGACTTTCGGATATGACCACACTGATGGAAATTACTTTCCATCGAAATCAACGACATAGTTCTCATATTTGCAGGTTTAGACAACAAATATTGCGCGGATAGCATTATTCCTCTACACAATGGCCCGGCGAAATGATCTCGCCGCTATCTGGGAGGATTGAAATGAATTACGCTTTGAAAGCCAGCGCGCTTGCGCTGACGCTCAGCCTTGCCACCACCGCTTCACCGGCATGGGCAGACTTCTGGTCCGACGCCGGCGCCAAGTTCAAAGGCGTGACCCTGCACGGCGTGACCGAAAGCACGCCGCCATCGAACTACATCAAGAACGTGCTCGCGCCGGAATTCGAGAAGAAGACCGGCATCAAGGTCGAAATCGAGACGACGTCCTGGGATCAGATGTACGACAAGGCCATCAAGGACATGGAGGCCAAGACCGGCATCTATGACATGGTCTACATCGAACAGGACATCATCTATTCGTATCTGTCCCGGAATTTTCTCGTCAACATCACCCAGACGCTCAAAGATCAGGCGGGTCTGAAAGCGCCGGCCTACGACGACGCGAACTTCACCAGCTTCGCCGACTACTTCAAGGACAAGAAGGGCGATCTCTTCGGCGTACCGATGGAAGCCTTCCTGAAGACCTACCTTTATCGCAAGGACCTTTTCGACGATCCGAAGATCAAGGAGGCCTTCAAGAAAGAAACCGGCAAGGACCTCAAGCCGGCGACTACACATGAGGACTACACGCAGATCGCCGAATTCTTCACCAAATACGGCAAGGATAACGGCATCGAGCTTTGGGGCACCACCGCTCAGGCCCATACAGGTCACGCCGCGTCCTGGTACGAATATTTCGAATCCATCGCGCCGACTTTCGGCGTCTACAACTGGGGCATCGACGCCAGCAACAACTACGCAGCGACGGTCGAGCATGGCGGCGCAATGAACAGCGACAAGGCGAAGGCCGCGCTGAAATACTGGCTGCATCTGCGCGACATCGCCCCGCCGGAATCGACCCAATCGACCTGGACGGAAACTGCAACGACCTTCGCTGCCGGCCGTGTCGCTCAAGGATTGATCTACGGTGAGAACGCCGCATGGATCGCGAGCGATCCTGCACAGTCGAAAGTGGTCGACAAAGTAGGTTTTGCCCTGCCGCCACTTGAGCCGGGTGTCCTGGAGGATGCGAAATCCGGAAAGGGCTACATCGGCTACTATGACGGCGGCGCCTTCGGCCTGCCGATTACATCCAAGAACAAGGAAGCAGCTCTGCTGTTCCTCGAATTCATGGGTCAGAACGACGTGCAGCCCGACTGGGCCATCGCCGCTCCGCGCATCACCAACAAGGCGACCTTCGACGATCCGAAGGTCAAGGCGATGGATGTCAAGCTCGGCGGCTTCTACACGATGCTGAAGGACGAGGGCAAGCTGTTCGCCGGCGCGCCCCCGTACCCGTTCCACGCTCAGGTGCGTGAAGCGACCACGCCGATCTTCTTCGATATCCTGACCGGCAAGATCGCGCCCGACGAAGGTCTCGACCAGATGGCTGCCAAGACCGAAGAAGAACTCACGTCACTCGGCTATCGCAAATAAATCATCCTCCCCACCTTGGCGGGTCGTCTTCGCTTGGCGACCCGCTTCTTTCCCGGCTCTATAGGCCGCCCCAGGGGGTGCCAAAGAGGATGATGCAATGCATTCACAAAAGCTTGGATGGCTGTTGCTGTCACCGACGATCCTGATCCTCGGGCTCTTCGGCATCTTTCCTTTCATCTACGTCGTCTGGGTCTCGTTTCACCAGTGGAACCCTTTCGCCGCTAATCCACTGATGGTCTTCAACTGGGCATCGAATTATCGAACCCTCGTCTTCGACCCACAATTCCTGGCCTCTCTTGGCATCACCATTGCATTCGTCTTTTTCGCGGTCGTGTCCGAACTCGTGCTCGGATACGTGCTCGCGCAGGCGCTGATGAAAGACTTTCCGGGAAAAGCCTTCTTCCGCACCATCCATACCCTTCCTCTGATCATGGCACCCATCATCGTCGGGTCTGTGTGGAAGCTGATGACGACGCCGTCGATCGGCATCATCCCATATCTCCTGCGAAGCTGGTTCGGATACGACCTGAACATCGGCCAGAGCGCCACCGCGGCCTTCATCATCACCATCATCATGGACGTCTGGCACTGGACGCCGCTGGTCACCCTCTCTCTGATCGCCGCCCTGGTCTCGCTTCCGCCTGACCCCTTCGAACAGGCTCAGATCGATGGCGCCGGCAAGAGCCAGATCTTCTGGCACATCACGCTCCCGCTGATCCGCCCTGCCCTCCTGGCCACGGTGTTCATCAGGCTCATGGACGCGCTGCGCACCGTCGACGAAGTCCTGATGCTGACCGGCGGCGGTCCGGGGTCGGCGACGCGCTACCTCGGTGTCCACATCTTCAAGGAAGTCTTCCCCAAGACCAACTACGGCTACGGTTCGGCGATCTCCGTCGTCGTGCTCTACCTCACCATCGTCGTCTGCTGGCTGCTCTATGTCGGCCTGATTGCTCCCCGCGCGAAGAGAGGCTGAGGCGATGAAGCGACATAATCCCTGGCTTTCGGTCCTCATGTGGACGCTGATCAGTTTCGCAACCCTTTTTCCTATCTACTGGCTCTTCGTCATATCGGTAAAGCAGCCCTTCGACCTGTTCTCGACACCGGATGTCGTGCTTCGCAGCTTCTTCTGGAAGAATTACCAGGACGTGCTGACAAACGAGACTTTGCGGCGATACATGCTCAACTCGCTGATCATCTCGTCGGGCAACGCGCTCCTGGTGACGACCCTCGGCTTTCTTGCCTGCTACGCGCTGACACGGTTCGATCTCGCGGGCAAGGAAAGCATCTTCTTCTGGACGATCACCAACCGCATGGCGCCCCCGGCGGTCTTCCTGCTGCCGCTCTTCCTGCTGCTGACGCAGGTCTACAGGATCGGCGACTTCTCGCTTGCGGATTCCAGGCTCGGCATGATCCTGGTCTACTGCTCCTTCAACCTCCCCTTCGCCATCTGGACCCTGCGTCCGACGGTGGAGAGCATTCCGAAGGAGCTGGATGAGGCTGCCTATATGGATGGCGCAAGCCCCTGGATGGTCCTCTACGACATCGTCTTTCCCTTGGCGCGACCGGGACTTGCGGTGACGCTCATCCTCACCTGGGTCTTTGCGTGGAACGAATATCTGCTTGCCGCGACACTCACCAACTTCAACGCCCGCACGCTCACAACCGGCCTGTCGGAATACGTAACGACGACAGGGACGGCGTGGGGCATCATGGCGGCGATCTCGATGCTGACATTGATCCCGGCACTTATCGTCTTCTCGGTGGTGCAGCGTCACATCGTTGCCGGCCTGACCTTCGGCGCGGTGAAAGGATAGCAAAATGGCTTCGGATTCTCAGAATAACGAAAAACAGCCGGGCTTCCTGCCGATCGAAACGAACTGGTTCGACCGGCTGTTCATCTCCGTCGTGATCTGGGTCGCTCTCTCCCTGTTCTGGATGCGGTTCATCGAACCGTTTGGGCTTTCGGTATGGTTCGCCGTGGCAATCTCCGCCGTGCTTGGCGCCTACATCGTCTGGAAGGGGTGAGCCGGTGAATTCCATCAACACTATCAAGACGCAAGCCGTGCTGGGTTAGGGAGAAAAGACATTGGCAAACGTACAGGTCAGCGACGTCACCAAGAGATATGGCGCTCTTCAGGTCATGCACGGCGTCAGCGTCGATATCGAGGATGGCGAGTTCGTCGTGCTGGTCGGCCCTTCGGGATGCGGCAAGTCAACACTGCTGCGCATGATCGCCGGTCTCGAGACCGTCAGCAGCGGCGATATCCGCATCGGCGGCCGCGTGGTCACCAACGCCCCGCCGAAGGAGCGCGACATCGCCATGGTCTTCCAGAGCTACGCGCTCTACCCGCACAAGACGGTCGCCGAGAACATGGGCTTTCCGCTGAAGATGGCGAAACGCCCGAAATCGGAGATCGACGAGAAGGTCGGCAAGGCAGCCGCAATCCTCGACCTGACGCGTTATCTCGACCGCTATCCGAAGCAGCTGTCGGGCGGACAGCGGCAGCGCGTTGCCATGGGCCGAGCCATCGTCCGCGACCCGCAGGTCTTCCTGTTCGACGAGCCGCTGTCGAACCTCGATGCCAAGCTTCGCGTCACCATGCGCGTCGAGATCAAGGAACTGCACCAGCGGCTGAAGACGACCACCGTCTACGTCACCCACGACCAGATCGAGGCCATGACGATGGCCAACAAGATCGTCGTCATGCGCGACGGAAGGGTGGAACAGGTCGGCAAGCCGCTTGATCTCTATGACTTTCCGGCAAACCTCTTCGTC
This sequence comes from Rhizobium sp. CF142, assembly GCF_000281145.1. Taxonomy (NCBI): domain Bacteria; kingdom Pseudomonadati; phylum Pseudomonadota; class Alphaproteobacteria; order Hyphomicrobiales; family Rhizobiaceae; genus Rhizobium; species Rhizobium sp. CF142. The sequence continues at coordinate 80,563 of NZ_AJWE01000127.1, forward strand.
GCCGGTTTCATCGGCAGCCCGTCGATGAACTTTCTACAGGGCAAGATCGCAACTCGTGACGGAAAGCAGGTTGTCATCACCGATCAGGGCGTTACCCTCCCAGTAGACCGCGTGAACGCAGAGGAGGGCAAGGCCGTAACCTATGGCATTCGCCCGGAACACATAACCATCAGCGATGACGGTATTCCGGTGGAAGTGTCGGTATACGAGCCGACCGGCTCAGAAACATTGATCTTCGGCCGTGTCGGCGGAGTGCCGATCGATGCCCTGATCCGTGAGCGCATCGAGGTCGAGCCCGGTCGGACGCTGCATTTTCATATTGATCCGCGCCGTGTTCACATCTTTGATCAGGCAACGGGTCAGCGACTGTAAGGTGAGGAACAAATGAATTTCGAAGGAAAAAAAGTGATCGTCACCGGTGCCGGCAAGGGCATCGGCCGCGTTGTCGCAGAGATACTGGTGAAGCGTGGTGCCAAGGTTACGGCACTCACCAGAAGTGCTGCCGATGTCGTTTCGCTACGCGAAGATCTTGGTTGCGAGGCCATTCAGGTCGATCTTGCCGATGCAAAGGCGACGCGAGAGGCCGCGCGCGCCGCACTTCCGGCAGATTTGCTTATCAACTGCGCTGGAACGACCGAGCTGCAGCCCTTTCTCGAAACCACAGTCGAAGCCTTTGACCACCTGATTGCGGTCAACACGCGCGCCCCGATGATCGTCGCGCAGGAATATGCACGGTCCCTGATCGAAGACGGCCGCCACGGCGCCATCGTCAACGTCTCCTCCGTTGCCGCTTTCGTCGGCATCCCGGATCATGCAGCCTATTGCGCTTCGAAGGGCGGTCTGGACGGCCTGACGCGCGTCATGGCCAAGGAACTGGCGCCGCAGGGCATCCGGGTAAATGGCGTGCATCCGACGGTGACGCTGACGCCGATGGCGATCAAGGCCTGGAGCGATCCGGAGAAGGCGGCCGGAATGCAAAAGCGCATCCCGGTCGGCAGGTTCGCAGAGCCCGAGGACGTGGCAGAGGTGATCCTCTTCCTGCTCTCGGACGAAGCTGCGATGGTCAACGGCATCTCCATGCCTATCGATGGCGGCTACATGATTGCGTGAGACCCTATATTGCCTGTGGATCAGCCGCCGAAAGCAACCTTCCTGGCGGCGTTGATCTGTTTGCGGGCACCGGATCGCAAGTGCGCGGTTTCCGCTCCGGCAATGACGAAAGCGAAGCCGAATTTCAGAAGCTCGCCGGCACGCTCGCCGTCACCGGCAAAGGCGCAGGCGAATTTTCCGTGCGCGCTGCAACGCGCGACGGCATGCTGCATGGCACTGTCGATCTCGGCGGCATTCGGCGCCACCTGATCGCCGTTCGACAGGGCGATGGAGAGATCCGACGGGCCGATGAAGATACCGTCGATGCCGGGGACTCCGAGGATATCGTCGATCGCTTCGAGCGCCGCGCGCGTCTCGATCATGGCGATTGCGACCGTCAAATCATTGGCGGTCTTGAGATAATCGTCAGCCGAAAGGCCGGTGTGATTGAGCGCCAGAGACGGACCCCAGCTGCGCTCGCCGACCGGCGGATATTTTGTGGTCTTCACGAAGGCCTTCGCATCCTCGGCCGAATTGATCATCGGCGCGATGATGCCTGACGCACCGGCATCGAGCAGGCGCGAGGCAGAGGCGAAATCGCCGACCGGAATGCGGGCGAGCGCCGGCTTGCCGGCGATACGCACATGGCCGACGGCGGCAGCTGCCGACGGCAGGTCCCACATACCGTGCTGCATGTCGAGCACAACGGCATCGAAGGCTTCCTGAGCCAGATGATTGACCAGCAGCGGATCGGGAATGCCCACCCAAGCGGAGATCATCCGGCTTTCGTGGTTCCGGATCCGGGCTGCAAAGCCGTCGATATCAGCTGCACTCATGGCATTCTCCTCAGTTCGCCAGGCCATCAATGGCCATGTATTTGACCTCGAGGAACTCTTCGATGCCGTATTTCGAACCTTCCCGGCCGATGCCGGACTGCTTCATGCCGCCAAAAGGAGCGACCGCCGTCGAGATGAGTCCCTCGTTGATACCGACAATGCCGAATTCGAGAGCCTCGGCAACCCGGAAGATGCGGCCGACGTCACGAGCGTAGAAATAGGCAGCAAGACCGAACGGCGTGTCATTGGCCATTTCGATCGCCTCTTCCTCCGTCTTGAAGCGGAAAAGCGGGGCAACCGGACCGAAGGTTTCATCCGAGAAGATTTCCGCCTCGCGGGAGACATCCGAGAGAATGGTGGGCAGGTAGAAATTGCCGCCACGCTGATCACGCTTGCCGCCGGAGACGATCTTCGCGCCATGCCTGACGGCATCCTCGACATGCGTCTCGACCTTCTTGAGCGCAGCTTCGTCGATCAACGGGCCGAGGGTGACGCCCTCCTCCATGCCGTCGCCGAGCTTCAGTTTGGCAACGGCGGCTGCGAGCTTTTCGGCAAAGGCGTCATGCACCCTGTCCTGTACGAGAATGCGGTTGGCGCAGACGCATGTCTGCCCGGTATTGCGGAACTTCGAGCCCATGGCGCCCTTGACCGCCTCGTCGAGATCGGCGTCGTCGAAGACGATGAAAGGCGCATTGCCGCCAAGCTCCATACTGGTCTTCTTGATGGTCGGCGCGCATTCGGCGAGCAGCTTGGCGCCGACCGCCGTGCTGCCGGTGAAGGTGAGCTTGCGCACCTTCGGACTGGCGGTGATCGCAGGGCCGGTTTCCGACGAGGGGCCGGTGATGACGTTGCAGACACCGGCCGGAAAGCCCGCCTCTTCGGCCATGACGGCAAGCGCCAGCGCCGAATAGGGCGTCTGGCTTGCCGGACGGATGACGCCGGTGCAGCCTGCGGCCCAGCCGGGACCGGCCTTGCGGGTGATCATCGCCGAAGGAAAATTCCAAGGTGTGATTGCCGCAAAGACGCCAACCGGTTGCTTCTGCACAATCAGACGTCGACCCGGAACCGGCGAAGGGATCGTGTCGCCATAGACGCGCCTCGCCTCTTCAGCGAACCACTCGATGAAGCTTGCGGAATAGACGACCTCGCCGCGGCTTTCGGAGAGCGGTTTGCCCTGCTCTATCGTCATGATCGCCGCCAGATCCTCGAGATTCTCGTGCATCAGCTCTGCCAGCTTCCAGAGATGATTGGCGCGCTGCTCGGCAGTCAGTGTCGCCCATGCCTTTTGCGCCTTGTAGGCGGCATCGATCGCGCGGTTCGTCTCGACAGCACTCATGGCCGGCACGGTTCCGATCACCTCACCGGTTGCAGGATTGGTCACGTCGTAGGTACGGCCGCTATCGGCCTGCACCCATTGGCCGCCAATATAATTCGCTTCGCGAAAAAGCTCCGGACGGCGGAGCTTGTAGCCCGAAAGTCTATTGCTCATGACTGGATACCTTCCTTGAAACGCGGTTGTCGGGGATCAGACGGTCGGAATATTCTCGTCATCGGGGGCGAAGCTCGATCCCCGCAGCGCTTCGCAAACAGCCCGTGTCACATCCGCCGTAGTCGCCTCACCGCCGAGATCTGGAGTGAGAATGCCGGCAGCGCAGACCTGTTCCACCGCTGAAATCAGTATCTTTGCCGCAACTGCCTCGCCCAGATGTTCCAGCATCAGCGATGCCGTCCAGAAACTTGCGACGGGGTTGGCGATGCCCTTGCCGGTAATATCGAAAGCCGAACCATGGATCGGCTCGAACATCGAGGGGAAACGGCGTTCGGGATCGACATTGCCCGTCGGCGCGATGCCGAGCGAGCCGGCGAGCGCAGCCGCGAGGTCAGAGAGAATATCGGCATGCAGGTTGGTCGCAACGACCGTGTCGATGCTCTTTGGTTTTGCGACCATGCGGAAGGTCATGGCATCGACCAGTTCCTTGTCCCAGGTCACATCGGGAAAGTCCTTGGCGACCTCGGCGGCAATCTCATCCCACAGCACGAGGCCGTGGCGCTGCGCGTTGGACTTGGTGACGACCGTCAGCAGCTTACGAGGGCGTTTCTGCGCCTCGCCGAAGGCAAAGCGCATGATGCGCTCGACGCCGCGCCGCGTGAAGATCGAGGTTTCGGTCGCCACTTCCTCCGGCAGGCCGACATGGGCGCGGCCGCCATGGCCGGAATATTCGCCCTCGGAATTTTCGCGCACGATCAGCCAGTCGAGATCGCCTTCCTCGACGCCCCTCAGCGGGCTTTTCACACCGGGGAAGATACGGGTCGGGCGGATATTGGCGTATTGGTCGAGACGCTGGCAGATCGGCAGACGCAGGCCCCAGAGTGTCACGTGATCGGGCACGTCAGGTGCGCCGACGGCGCCGAAATAGATGGCGTCGGCTTGCCTCAGCAGAGACAGGGCATTCTCCGGCATGAAGGCACCGGTCTTGCGGTAGCGCTCGCTGCCCCAGTCATAGTGATCGACGTCGAGCACAAAGGCGCCGCTGCGGGCGGCCAGCACTTCGAGCACTTCGAGGCCGGCGGCGATGACTTCGGGGCCAATGCCGTCGCCAGGAACGGAGGCGATGCGATAGCGGCGGAGCGGCGTATTGGTATTGGCGTTCATGGGACCCCCTTAATAGTCAGATGAGGCCGCCATTGATCAGCAGCATCTGCTCGGTCATCATGCGGCTGTCGTCGAAGGCAAGCAACAGGCATTGGCCACGTCCTCGACCTTGAACTCCTCGGGAATGGTCAGCCGGCACATGCCGTCAGAACGGCAATCCGACGTAGTTTTCCGCAAGCGCCGTCGAGGCGGCGTGGGAATGGGTGAGATAGTCGAGTTCTGCTTCCTGGATCTTCTGGTCGAAATCACCGGTATCGGGAAAACGATGCATCATCGTCGTCATCCACCAGGAAAAGCGCACGGCCTTCCAGACACGGGCAAGCGCCTTTCGCGAATAGGCGTCGATGCCGGCGCGCGAGCGATCACCGTAGAATTCCCTCAGGCCCTCGAACAGGTAGTGCACGTCGCTCGCAGCAAGATTCAACCCCTTGGCACCGGTCGGCGGCACGATATGGGCGGCATCGCCGACAAGGAACAGGCGGCCGAAGCGCATCGGCTCGGCCACGAACGAACGCAGCGGTGCGATTGATTTTTCGAAGGATGGTGCGGTCTCAAGGGCTTCCGCATGATGGGCCGGCAGGCGGCGGCGCAACTCGTCCCAGAAGCGGTCATCGCTCCAGTCTTCGACCTTCTCGTCTAGTGAACACTGGATGTAATAGCGGCTGCGGGTCGCAGAGCGCATGGAACAGAGTGCAAAGCCACGCGGATGATTGGCGTAGATGAGCTCATGATTGACCGGAGCAACATCGGCCAGGAGGCCGAGCCAGCCGAAGGGATAGATCTTCTCGAAGGTTCTGATCGCCTTTTTCGGAACCGCCTTGCGGCTTGCTCCATGGAAGCCGTCACAGCCGGCGATGAAATCGCAGTCGATACGGTAAGTAACGCCATCCCTCTCGTAACTCACGAAGGGAGAGCGGCCATCGAAATCATGCGGCGTCACATTGCCGGCATCATAGATGGTCAATGCACCACTTGCCTCACGCCGTTCCATCAGATCACGCGTCACCTCTGTCTGGCCGTAAACCGTGACGCGCTTGCCACCGGTCAGGCCGTAGAGATCAATGCGATGATCGCGCCCGTCGAATGCCAGTGAAAAGCCATTGTGCGGCAGGCCTTCATTGTGCAGCCGGGCAGCCGACCGCGCCTCATCCAAAAGACGAACGGTGCCCTCTTCCAGGACGCCAGCGCGAACTCGGCCGAGAATGTAGTCCTTTCCCACCCGATCGAGAATGACGTTGTCAACGCCAGCTTCTGTCAGAAGTTGGCCGAGCAGCAGGCCCGACGGGCCTGAGCCAATGATGGCGATTTGCGTGCGCAATTGCTTCCTCCCTGCAATTTGCTTTGCCAAATTCTGACCCTTAGCCCTTCAAGCGGCAATGGACTTTCCCACCGAAAAATTGCACAAAACGAACATGAGAACGGGAGGAAGCCCATGACGAGGCATGTGCCAACCTATGAGCTCTACGGCGAGACATCGGGGAAGGAACCCGATTTCTGGCTGCACTGCGAAACAATTCCCTCGCGTAGCAGCCTACACCATTGGGAGATCAAGCTGCATCGGCACGCGAGCTTCTTTCAGATATTGTACATCGATGCCGGCGCAGGTGATGCCATTTTCAGCGAGCGGAGCCACGCCATCCAGCCGCCAGCGGTTGTCACGATTCCTCCCGGGCTCGATCACGGCTTTCGTTTTTCGCGGGATGTCGACGGCCTCGTCATCACCATGCTGAGCGCCAATCTCAACCACCTTCCCGGCGACCGCAGCCGGCTCGGTGAGTGGCTTGCAGCCCCGCATCTCACCGCACTCGATCCTGATGATCCCGACGCCGCCTATCTCATGCAGAGCCTGAGGCGGCTCGGCGATGAATATCGGTACAACCGCAGCGGCCGCAGCGAGCTTCTCACCTCCTATGCCGCATTGGCGCTGCGGCTGACGGCGAGAATTTCCCATCAGGAGGATATCAGCCAGTTCCCTGCCGATGAAAACGAACGGCGGATGGAGCAGCTGACTGGCCTCATCGAGCAGCATTTCCGTTCGCACAGACCCGCTTCATTCTATGCTAGAGAAATCGGCATTTCGCCGACCCATCTCAATCGCATCGTCCGCTCGATGACCGGAAAGACGACTCACGACCTGATCGCCGGCAAACTCGTCGACGCGGCCAAGCGTGAGCTCATCTTCACGCTCGCGAGCGTTCAGGAGGTCAGCCATCGGCTTGGCTTTGCCGACCCGGCCTATTTCTCCCGCTTCTTCCTCAAGCACGCGGGCGAGACGCCCAAGGATTGGCGCAAACGGGAGAAGAACAGGCTGGAACGAACCTAGGCTGTGCGACGCGCCGGGGCATCCTCAAGGAAGTCCTCGATGAAGCGTTTCTGCAGCAGGATGCCATCCCACTCGTCCGCAAAGAACGGCGAGTCGTAGATCAGCGTGTAGGGTCCGGCGTAACCAGCCTTTTCGCACATTTCCAAGCAATGACGGTAATCTGCGGCATCAAGCCCTGAGGCATTGTAATCGGCCTTGGTATGGCAGATTTCGGCCCTATGCATGATATTCGCCAGCCCTTCATATTTCGCCGGTGCCGCCCAGTTTCCGAGATCGCCATTGAGCCCGATCTTGCCGTCGAGCTCGTCGAGCAGCCAGTTCATTTCCTTCGGCGAGGGCAGCAGGGCGAACCAGTTTTCGGTGACGACACGCACGCCGCTTCCCTCCGCCTGCCCGGCGAGCCATTTCAGATGCCGCGCGGAACGCGCAAGGTTCTCCTCATTCGGCGCCTGCTTGCCGGCAATGACGCGGATGCGCTCGGCACCGAGCTTCTTTGCGATATCGATCCAGCCGGCAATCCAGCCTATGTCACGCTCCGCCGTCTCGGCATTGCTGGGATCGCCATCCTCGACGAGCAGCGTCTGGAAAAGGATGCTGGAGGCCTCCAGCGCATCGCGAAATTCGGCGAGATAAGAGGCGTCCAGGCTCGGCAGGTGGAACGAGCAAACCTCCAGCCGGCCAAGTCCGCGTTCGGCGAGCATGCCCGGCACTTCGAGCAGGCTCACGGTGCCTGCCCCATAGGGCTCCTGGCGTGCCGCGCTTTTCTGCGGATCGGGACTATAGGGGTAGGTTGCACCCAGCATCCGGTGAAGCGACCATGTGGAAACCGCAAACCGGCCGTTCTGCAAAGCCTGCATCTTTCATCTCCTCCCGTTTCCTCGCGAGGACTTTGGCAAGAATGACGCGCCGCATCAAGCCCGCAACGCCTAGATCCGGTCACCGCGAATGACTGCTTCTGCCGTCAGCGAAACGGCAAGCAATGCCTCATCACGGTTTGCCGGCGCCGATAGAAGGAAACCGACCGGCATATCCGCCTCGCCCTTGCCGCAGGGAATGGAAACACCGCACCAGTCCAGGAAATTGCCGAGCGCTGTGTTGCGCAGCGTCTTGACGTTCGCGGCGAAGAAAAGCTCGTCATCGCGCTGAAGGGTCGCGATCGGCGGCGCCACATGGGCGACCGAAGGAAAGGCGAGGAAGCGGTTGCCGACAAGCCGATCGACTTCGGCGATCAGCCGCGTGCGCCCGGCAAGAATGGCGATGTAATCGGCCATGCTGGTCTTCTCGCCGAGCCGCGTGCGCAGGACGACACGATGATCCATCCGCACAGCCTCCGGCCCTGCAAGCCGTTCGCGGTGGAGAGCGAAGGCTTCGGCAGTGACGAGAGCACCGTGTTTTGCCATCAGCGCCAGGATTTCCTCAAAGGCTGGAATGTTGATCGGACTGATATGCGCGCCAGCGCTACGCAGCCGCTCCACGCCGCCTTCGAAGGCTTCGGCGACGCCCGAACCCAGGCCGTCGAACACGATATTACGGGGGATGACGATTTCCACGCCCTTCAGCGACTGCCGGGTGACTGTCGGCGCCGTCAACCCGCGCATGACAGCATCGACCCAGACGGCGTCTTGCACGGAACGGCAGAGGGGACCGAGCGAGTCGAGGCTCGCAGCCAGCGGATAGACGCCTTCCATGGCATAGCGCCCGCGCGTCGCCTTGTAGCCGACGATGCCGTTCAGAGCGGCGGGAATACGCACCGAGCCGCCGGTATCCGTGCCCATCGCAACCGGCACGAGGCCGGCGGCAACCGCCACGCCGGCGCCGGAGGACGACCCACCGGGAATGCGTGGCTCGTCCTTGCTGTGAGGGTTTTCCGGCGTGCCGTAATGCGGATTGATGCCGAGGCCGGAGAAAGCAAATTCGCTCATATTGGTACGGCCGATAGCCAGCATGCCGGCATTCTTGAGCGTTGCGACGATCGCAGCGTCCTGTTCAGCAGGCGCATCGCCCGCCAGAACCACCGAACCGGCCGTGGTTGCCATGCCCTCGATGTCGAAAAGATCTTTCCAGGCGATCGGAATGCCGTCGAGCGCACCGAGCGAACGGCCGTCGCGGATACGCTTCGAGGAAGCGTGAGCCTCCTGCATCGCCCGCTCGCGCAACAACAGGGTGAAGACCGCCTTGTCGGCATATTGCTCGATGCCGTCGAAGATCGCCTCCGCGACATCAACCGGATCGGCCTTGCCGCTCTGGATGAGGAGGGAAAGCTGAGCGATAGACATCGCGCCGAAAGTAAAGGCCATGGGGAGAGTCCTGTGGATATCACACAGGATTTACCGCCTATCATTTCGCAGGACCAGCCCTTGCACGGCTTTTCACGATGATTGGTACGATTTTGTGAACACTGAGTTTGCTTTAGCCCTCTTCAATTTACCGCAGTTAAGACACACATGCGGTGCTGCACGCGTGAGGCGGATAGGCACGCCATTAGCTTGCCTTCCCAAGCCGCATCCCGGTGCATTGCAGGAGACTTGAAATGACACAATCTGAAACTTGGACCTCCGGTCACCAGGATATGGTGCACCAGCATGTGAAGGAGGACGTGAGCTACGGCGAAGCTGAACGCGACTACGCCGACCACGTCAGCGCACAGAAGCTGTCGGTCCTGGAGCGGATCGTGGTCGTAGGCGCCCTCGTACTGCTGAGCTTTGTAGGCTTCACAGCACCGTCGGCACAGACATCAGCGACCGATCCGATGACGACCTCGGCTATTGAAGAGCAGGCACCTCCGGGTGATAGTCTGGTGCCGCACCACCAGCGCTACGGCCATTGCCGTGAAACGAGCCCCTACGCAGACAAGGTCTGCTAAGAGCCAGCAATTTTCGCCGGGCATGGAATTTTTCGTCTGACGTGCATGAGAAGCATAGGAACGGGAAAGAGCCATGGCCGGTGACGTAGACTATGACCTCCACCGCTTCATCGAAGCGCAGAACGGTATATACAAACAGGCTCTTGCGGAGCTGGAAGCTGGCCGCAAGCGCTCTCACTGGATGTGGTTCATCTTCCCCCAAATCGCTGGTCTCGGAACGTCTTCCATGGCGGAGAAATATGCCATTCGCTCCGCGGAGGAAGCCTCAGCCTATCTCGCTGATCCGATCCTCGGCAGCCGCCTTTTGCGCTGTGTCGAGGCAATCCTCTCCGTCAATGACCGCAGCGCTCATGATATCATGGGCTCCCCGGATGATCTGAAGCTGCGCTCGTCCATGACGCTGTTTGCCGCGGTCAGCGATCACGGCTCGCCCTTTCACAAAACGATCGATCATTTTTACGACGGGAAATTCGACGAACGGACAATTTCCATCCTGAGCGCCGGCAACGACTAGCCAGGAGAATACTCCAGCGCCGCAATCTCCTCGGAGATTTCCTGGATGCGCTGTTTCAGATCGTTTTCCGTCCCGTCGTCTACTTCCTCTTCGCCAAAGCAATAACGTGCGTCGTGCAATTCGAGCTTGGCTTCAAGCTCGGCACGTCTCGCATACAGGCGTCGGAGATAAGTGTAATTCATCTCTGCCTCCAGATTGCTCCCAGATCAGCAGAAACGGCTATACCACTCCAAGGTTCCAGCCTGGGTTCCCTGGCCGCGTCAATATCAGCCGAAGGCGGAAATCGCCACGTTGCAAGCTTTTTCGAAATGGCAGGAACAGCCCCCGTCCGTCATGGCCTGGCGGGTAACGCGCGCGCCTTCGAGCAGGAGCGTCAGCGTGTCGGCAAGAAGTTCCGGCTCGCGCGCGCCGGCAGCCACGCAAAGTGCCGCAAGACGGTTGCGCTGCATCGCCTTGTGGCGCTCGATCAACTCGTGCGCCGGATGGCCTTCGCCCTTCAATTCGATCGCGGCATTGGCGAGATCGCAACCTGCGGGCTCGCCGCTCAGACAGTGAGCCCGATCCTCGACCCAGGCAAGCAGCTGGCCGCGCGCGTCGCCGGGATGGGCGGCTTCGAGATCGCGCCAGATCTTCTCGGCCTTTTCGGAGGCGCGGCGCAGCGTCTCGCAGACCAGTTCATCCTTGGAGCCAAAATGCCGATAGAGGGTCATCTTGTTGGTGGCAGCCGCATCCGCAATGGCATCGACGCCGATGCCACGAATGCCGCGTTCACGGAAAAGCTCCGAAGCGGTCGAGACAATACGCTCCCGCGGGGGGATTCGATCGTCTGAAGCAGCTGCGGAGATTTCATTCAATGATTCTGATTTTTTCGCGGACGAAGTCCTTGACATCGATGTGACCGATCGGTAACAAATGCATTGTTACTTACCGGTAACACCACTCCTTGCAGAAGTCAATGCCAAGAGCGCTTGGCAGCAGGAGTGGAACACGGGCGACCGCCCACGAAAGGAGGACCGTACCATGAGAAAGACCAGAGAAGATTTGACCATTTCCGAAGCCCTTCGCGACCCGCTGATCGCCATGGTGCTCCGCGCCGATGGCGTGAAGCTTGAAGACTTCAAGCAACTCCTTGAGACCGCCGCACACAAACGCGAGCCGCGTCCCTCCACGGTGAGCGAAATGATCGGGTCCTTTGCCAGCCGCGCCAATCTGCCGGCGATGCCCTGCTTCGGCTGATCTGACCGCTGGCCCTACAAGGCCCGATCGGCACTGGGGATAAGCCCTGTTCCCAGACGGGCTGCCGCTGTCAACAGGCGGCAGCCCTTGCGACGTGACGAGCGCGCACGTCCACATTAATTTCCCGAATATATATTCTTGCGACCAAGAGACGCTCGCCGCCGCCGGCGACGCCGTCTTCATGACGACACGCACCGGCGGTGGCTTCGGCAAGCCGCAAAAGGGGCTCGCCACCGCTGACCGCAATGTCTGGCAGGAGACTTGGCCCACATCCGATCAGTCGGTATCGCTGATGGGACGAAAACTCGGGCTGCGGCTTGTTGTTCCGGTTCTCGCATCGACGATGCAGGATAAGGTGCCCGCAAATAGATTTGTCGCCTGCAATCGCAGCATATCTGGCGACACCACTCGCCGCCCTTCAAGAATTATCTGCGGCAGCTACCAAAGGTTTTTATATCCAAAGATTTTGCGATTTGCTTCGCAAACGGCTATGCCATAGTAATGTAACAGGTTCGCATGATATCAGAGGTATGTTGAATTGGACGGAAAGACATCACCCGCAATCCACTCCGAAGATGAAGGCCCGGCCGAAGAGACCGGCGCCAAGGGCGCGCGCCGTGCACGCGTCAGCGGTATTGACCGCGCGCTGCAGGTGATCGACCATCTTTACGAGACGGGATCGCCGGCCGGCGTCTATGCCATCGCCAAGGCCGTAAAGGCACCGCTTTCAACCGTCTATGTCATCGTTGACGACCTCGTCGAAAAGAACATGCTGACGCGCCAATCCGACGGTTCGATCTGGCTCGGCTCGCGGCTCTATCACTATGGCCTCGCCTATGCGCGATCGCTCGATTTCATGAGCGTCGCGACGCACGAAATGCACGACCTCTGCCGGCAGGCCGGCGAGACTGTTCAGGTCTGCGGCCGTGACGGCGATTTCATGCTGGTTCTCGCCATGGCCGATGGCCCCAGCCATTTCCAGGTCGCCTCCCGCGTCGGCACCCGTGTGCCGCTCAACTGGACAGCGTCTGGCCGCTTGCTGGTCGGACATCTGCAAGAAGACGAACGTGTCGAACTCTTCAAGCGCTGCGCCCGCTCATCACCGACGGGACGCGCGGAAATCGATCCCGCCACTCTCTCGGAAGCCGCCGGAAAGGCCTTTGAATCGCGCCTATCGATCCAGGCTGGCGAATCCGATTATGCGGTTGCCTGCATCGCCTCGCCGATCTGCGATCGTGAGGGCCAGTGTGTCGCCACCATTTCCATCGTTCTGCCGGAGCAAAAGGCCTTTTCGGATGAAGGCCATTATACAGCACAGGTGCGCAACTCGGCTGAGCGCATCGAAAAGCTGATGGGCTGGCGCAGCCATTAAGCGCCGGCCTCAGTCTCACGGCAAGTGCCGTCCGGACCGTCATTGGTTCGCGAGGAAGGGCGGCTCCTTGTTCGCATAGTATTTCGCTGCCTCATCGATCTCTTCCGGCGTCATCGCGCGGGCGACATTGCGCATTTGGCTGCTGATGTCGTTCTGCCGCGACCCGGATACGAAGGCCAGAAGCTGCGTCTTCAGGTACAATTCCGACTGGCCTTCGAGCCACGGACTGCCGAGCTTGTTCTCGATACTGCCGTGACACGAACCACAAGGCGCAATGCCGCGTGTCGGCGCGCCGCTGGCGACGATCCGCGGCACCGGATTGCTGCCAGGCGGATGGAAGCCAGGAAGTCGCGGCAGGTAGGAATAATAGGCAGCCAGATCCTGCATGTCCTGCTCGGTCAGCTTTACGGCAAATGGGCTCATGACGGCGTTGACACGCACACCGTCCTTGAAGTCACGAAGCTGCTTGTAGATGACGCTCGCATACTGCCCCGCGAGGTTGGGAGAGTCGGCACGGCTGATGCCCGTCGGGCCATGACAGATCGCACATTGCTGGGCCAGCGTTGCGCCCCGCCCGATCGCCTCCTCGTCCCGCTTTCTCGGCACCGCCGTCGCAACCTTGACCAGGGATGTCTTGTAGTCCGGTTTGATTGTTTCTGAAGGCGTTCCCGGCCGCGGCAATCCGGCGGCCCGGCAGATGGAATCCCAGATGCCCGCTACCCGCTCTCCTGCCTCCAGGCGCGGCAGCAGCACGAAGCCCAAACCTGCCGCTACGACGAAGATCCCCGCCGTGACAGTCACGCTCGTGACTGTCCAGCGATTGCGGAAGCTGATCATCTTTTCACGAGGCATCATCGCTCTCCCACATAGACTGCAGGCACAGATGTATCGTCGCGCACGGCGAGCTGAAGGATTGGATATCCGTAATTCGTGATGGTCAGCCCGATCATCAGGGCGATCCAGAGACTATAGCTGTTGAGCGCCGCGGGCACCCTGGTCGGCGGATGGACGGCGATTGCGAAGCGATATTCCTCAGGCTGCCTCGGTTCCGCAAACTGGGTGCGGACCAGGATGGCAATGAAGAGAATTCCCGCCGCGACGAGAATGAAGCCGCCGAAGACGGAGAACACGACAGATAGAGCCTCGTTGGCGAGGGCCGGATCCGTATAGTCGAAGAATGACATTCGGCGCGGCATGCCGAGGATACCGACATAGTGCCAGGGGAATGTCGTCACGATCATTCCGATGAACCAGAGCCAGAGCTGCAGCCTGACGAGCCCGAGGCTCACAATCGGGCGACCGGTCAAATGGGGCCAAAGATCGTAGGCGATCGCAAAATACATGATGACGATGGCGCCGCCGAAGATGAGATGGAAGTGCCCAGTTATCCACTGCGTGTTGTGGATCGACGTATCGAGCTGATAACTCATATTGATGAGGCCGCCCGCACCGCCGAAGCCGAGCATGATGAAGGAGAATGTCACCGCCAGCATCATCGGATTGCGCCACGGCAGCACCTTCAGCCAGCCGAAGATGCCCCGGCCACCGCGTGCGCGGGCGGCAATCTCCACCGAAGCGCAGATGGTAAAGACAGTGAGCAGGGTCGGAAGTGCCACAAGCGCGGTGAAAGCGGAGTGGATGAACTTGAAGCCGGCGCCGACCTGGGGATCGGCAAAGGCGTGATGGATGCCGATCGGCATTGCGACGACCAGGAACAGAATGAAGGAAATCCGTGCCATTGTATCGCTGTAGATCCGCCCGCCGATCGACCGCGGCACGATGGTGTAATAGGCGATATAGGTCGGCATCAGCCAGAAGTAGACGATGGCGTGCAATGTCCACGAGAAGAATATACGGGCAAGGCCTGCATCAATCGTCGACTTGAAGCCCAGCGCCACGGGAATGATCTGCAGCAGAAGCTCAAGCGCCGCGCCCACCGCGGTCCAGCCCCAAAGATAGGAGCCCGCGACGTTGGCAAACATCGGCAGCGGGACCGGAACGCCCGGATTGGCCTTTTTCCAGATGCCCAGATTGACGGACATCAACGCCACCCATATCCAGGAACCGACGACGACCATCACGACGCCGATATAGTAGAACGGACTGCCGATCAGCGGCGGGTAGAAAGTATAGAGGACGGAGGCCATGCCCAAGGCCACCGGGATCATCGCGATGACGGAGCCGACGGCGATCAGCCAGAACCCGGCCCACGCGCAGCGCACACCGACCAGGTTCTGCCTCAGGGAAGACTCGCTGATCGCATAACCGAAGGCCATCGCCACAAGGGTCGGGAACACATAGCCCATGACAGTGCCGTGCGCCGTCAGCGAACGGTAATACCATTCCGGATTGTTCACCCAGGGAGACAACGGGCTGCGGACATACATCTGCCACGCGCCGAGCAACAGAGCCAGCCCGAAAACCACAAAGGCGAGCCAGAAATGCGCAAGGATCAATCTGCGATTATGGAGCACAGGAAAGCCTCCTCTTGTCCGCCATTTCCGAGAGGAACTGTTGCTTATCCACGACCTTGACTCTCGCCCACATGCCTTCATGGCCGACGCTGCAGAACTCCTGGCAAGGCATCAGATGGTCGCCGGGCGCTGCAAAGCTCGCCTTCTGGATGGATATGTAGCCCGGCACGAGCATCGTATTGATATTGGTGCCCTGAATGAGGAAGCCATGCACGACGTCAGCACTGGTGGCCCGAAAGGTGATCGGCGTCGCGGCAGGTACGACGATGCAGGGCGGCGAGAAGGAATATTGCTGACCGATCGCCCGCACCGTCACCGAGCCGTCAGCTTCGATCGCGCTACCGAGATTCGATTCGATGAACTCACCCGCCAGGTGAATGGTCGTGGGATCAATCGTCTCGACACTCGTCTGCGGCATCGTGGCATTGTGAATGCCTGCGAAAGCCGCCATCCCTGCCAGAAAGACGATGATGAGGACTGCAACTGTCGCCCAGCGTCGCTCGACGCGCTCTGAAACTGCCGCTGCCTGGTTATGCATATCGGTCATCAGCCGCTCCTGGGCACGAACACGAGCAGATAGAAAAGGATCCACATGAGAACGACGACCGCGGTCGCTATCCCTGCGACAACGACAGCGCCGCGTGGTCCCTCTGCGACGATCTGTTCGACGAGGGCGTCGTCAGGCGCGTCTGCAAGATCTTCCGAATTGATCATGGCGTCCTCACTGAAGTGGAGCAGAACGAAGTTTGTTCGCCTCGGCCGCGGTGACCGGCGTGCCGCGATTGCCCCATGCGGTGCGGATGTAGGACACCACGGCAGCCACCTCGTCGTCCGAAAGCGTTACGGCAAAGGGCGGCATGCCGTGCGGCATGGGATTCTTTTCGGTCGCAGGCGGATAACCACCGTTGAGCACCATGCGTATGCCGTTCACGGCCGACTCCATCTGGATCGACTGGTTACCGGCGAGCAAGGGATAATGCGGCGGCCGGCCTTCCCCCTGCGCGCCATGACAGCTCGCGCACTGCTTGTCATAGACCGACTTGCCGAGACTGATGAGAAGACTTGCCTCTTCGGTTCTGACGGATGAGCGAGGCGGCGTCGGCTCGTCCTGCGCAATGCTTTTCAGGTAGACGGCCATCGCCCGGATGTCCTCATCGGTCATATACTGAAGGCTGTTGAAGACCACCTCCGCCATCGGGCCATAGACAGCGCCGCGCGTTGAAATACCCTTCTGCAGGAGGTCGGAAATCTCCTCGATTGACCAGTCGCCGAGCCCCGCCTCCTTGTTGGAAGTCAGCGATGGCGCATACCAGTCCTGCATCGGTATCAGCCCGCCCTGGAAGGCTTCCGATTCGCGGCTTCCGCCAAGTGCATTGATTGGCGTATGGCACATGCCGCAATGTCCGAGGCCCTCGACCAGATAGGCGCCCCGGTTCCATTCGTCGGATTGCTTGGCATCCTGCTTGAATTCGCCCTCGTTGAAGAAGAGCGTTCTCCATCCCAGAATGAGCGAGCGGTTGTTATAGGGAAAATCGAGCTCGTGCGGACGGTTCGGCTGATGCACCGGCGCGATCGTCTTCAGATAGGCGAAGATCGCGTCGCTGTCCTCGCGGGTGACCTTGGTATAGGAGGCGAACGGCATGGCGGGATAGAGCAGGCCACCATCCGGGTAACGGCCGTGATGCATCGTGTTATAGAAGTCGTCGGCGGACCATTTGCCGATGCCGGTCTCATCCGGCGTGATGTTCGATGTATAAAGCGTGCCGAACGGCGTGGGCATGGCACGCCCGCCTGAGAAGAGCTTTCCGTCGGGCGCCGTATGGCAGGCCACGCAGTCTCCGGCGCGCGCGAGATATTCTCCCTTTCTGACTACGTCGGAGGAGTCGTCCGGCTGCGGAGACTGCGCGGCAACAGGCGAAAGGGCTGCCACAAGCGCCACCATCGACGACAGGGCAAGGGCCGGCAAAATTTTCATATGCGCGCTCATGGCTTGTTGCCCTCCGGCTGGCTGCCGCAGGCAAAAGGCAGAGAGTACGATCCGGCAGGAGACGGAGCAGGGTCGGCAGGCTGCCGCTGATTGGCGAGATAGGCTGCGACGGCACGCACGTCGTCTTCCGTGAGGTGGCCGGCCACAAGCTGCATGCAGTCAGGTGCGATCGCCGTGCGCGTGCCATAGCGCCATCCGCCAAGCTGTGCGCTGATATAGCTCGCCCGCAGTCCGAGAAGTCCGGGGATTCCGGGCGACTGCCCCGTCAGCGCGCCGCCGTGACAGCTGACGCAAGCCGGGATCGAGCGATTGAGGTCGCCTTGCGTGACAAGCACATGCCCGTGATCGAGCGCCGCCTGACTGACGTCAGGTGGAGACTGTTCCGGCAGAGCCGGTCGCTGATCGGCGAAATATTCTGCAAACTGCCGCAGATAATCATCCGTCAAATAAGCGAGCAGATAGTTCATCGGCGGATATTTCCGCCTGCCCGATTTGAAGGCTTCCAACTGGTTGTAGAGATATCCGGCCGGCTTGCCCGCAAGCCGCGGGAAATAGGGGTCATTTGTGCCCTTCCCTTCCACACCGTGGCATGGAGTGCAGGCTTGAACACGCTCTCCCATATCGGCTGGGTAGGCCTTGGCTTCCTGGGCAGACGTCACGCTTGCGCCCAGGAAGAAAAGACAGCATGCCAGGAAGGCCTCTCGTATGAGCACTACGTTTCCTCCGAAGCACGATCACAGGACAGTGAAAAATCTCGATGGGCGGAAACCCAGAAAGGCACGATATCGACAGGGCAGAGATTCTATCCGGCCCGCGCCGAATAAGTAACCGTATTCGACAATCCTCGCCTTGACAAAAGTCAAGAAAGCGGGCGAACCAATTGATATTAGCGATTTTTGATAAGTCCGGAATTGCCCCCTTTTGATCTAGTTTCGGGGCCAGGCAACCCAATCGGAGGCCGCCTGTTTGAAAAAACTCACTGATTGTGATCGCTAGCCTTCGAGGATCGAATAGCCGATATCGCGCAGATGACCCGGATCGGCGATCGCATCGACCGTCGAGATCCTGTCGCCGTCAAAACTCAGCGCCAGGACGACGCGCAACTGCCCCTCGATAAACACAACGAGACCGATTTCGCCATCGACAAGCGCGACCTTTGCCGACGTTGCCCGTCCCTTGAAGCTCTCGGCGATCACACCGGCACCGCGAAGCGGAACAACATTGCCAAGACGGGTCGCGGCTGCATCCGGCAGGAAGACGGCATCCGGCGCAAGGACCGCAATCAACCCTTCCAGATCGCCGTTCCGGGAGGCGATGAGGAAGGCTTCGGCTATGCTCCGCTTGCGAGCGAGATCGACGTCCGGCGTTTCCGGTTGCCCCTGTACCCTGCGCCGGGCGCGGCTGGCAAGCTGCCGGGCGGCGGCGGCACTTCGCCCGATGACTGCGGCAATCTCTTCGAAGGGGAGATCGAACATGTCGTGCAGCACGAAGGCGACGCGTTCGGCCGGCGAAAGGGTTTGCAGGACGACGAGCAGCGCGATGCCGACCGAATCGGCGAAAGCTGCTTCGCGCTCCGGATTGCTGGCGATATCCACGATCGCGCCGTGCGCCGGCAAGTCGAGAGGCTCTTCGCGGCGTGTCTTGCGCGAACGCAGCATGTCCAGGCAGATGCGCGCCACGACCGTCGTCAACCAGCCGCCGAGATTATCGACGCTGCCTCTGTCCGACCTTGTCAGGCGCAGCCACGCCTCCTGCACCGCATCCTCAGCTTCTGCGCGGGAGCCGAGCATGCGGAAGGCGACGACCCGTAGATGCTCACGGTTCGCCTCGAATTCATCGGCCAGCCAATTTTTCTCGTCCATCGGTCCATTCCTCATCCTGTTGCGTCAAAGACCATGACGAACGGAAGCGAGACGATGTGACAGGAGCAGCATCGCATCAAGTCCCATGAAATTTTACTGGCGACTTGACCTGCCGCATTTTTCGTTGGCTGATGGCGCGCATATCCCTCCCTATGGTGTTCCCCGATGTCCTTCCGATCTGACAATTCAAAACAATATGCCGCCTTCCTGTTTGACATGGATGGTACGATCCTGAGCTCGACAGCGTCAGCAGAGCGCGTCTGGGGACGCTGGGCCGAGCGGCACGGGCTGGATGTGGAAAAATTCCTGCCGATCATGCACGGATCGCGCGGTATCGACACGATCCGGCGGCTGAACCTTCCGGGCGTCGATGCAGAAGCAGAAGCTGCACAGATCACCGAAGAGGAAATCCAGGATGTCGAAGGCGTCATCGCACTGCCGGGTGCCGCCGATTTCCTGGCGTCGCTTCCGCCAAACCGGTGGACCATCGTCACCTCTTCGCCGCGTCGCCTTGCGGAGCGGCGGCTCGAGGCAGCCGGGCTGCCAATGCCGCAGGCTATCGTGACAGCGGAAGACGTGACAATCGGCAAACCCGACCCGCAATGCTATATCCTCGGCGCTGAAAAGCTCGGCTTTGCGACGCATGAATGCCTGGTCTTTGAAGACGTCGAAGCCGGCGTGAAGGCGGGACTAGCAGCTGGAGCCGACGTCATGGTCATCACCGCTGCCGGCCACAAGCACTCGCTGCAGGGCTATCCCGAGATCGAACATTATGCCGACGCGACCGTTGTCATTGCTGACAGCGGCCACCTTTCGATCAAGTTCTGATTACCGGTCGCATCCGCCGGAAAGGAATTGCCATGAAACCGGAAATCGTCTGCATGATGATGTCGTCACTTGACGGCGGCCTGCACCCGAGCAAGTGGACGGAAAGCCCAGATGGCGGCCGCAGGGAATGGACGGCTCTCTATCAGAAGGCACATGAATATCTGCAGGGCGACGCCTGGATCGTCGGGCGCGTGACCATGGCTGAAATGGCCAAGGGAGAGCCGCATCCACCGCAATCTGCCAGCTCTGTCGAACGGCCGAACCATTTTGCTGATCGCAAGGCAAATAACTACGCGATCGCCCTCGACACATCGGGCAAACTGCATTTCACGCGGCCCGACATCGATGGCGACCATATCGTCGTCGTCCTCGGCAATAACGTGCCGGACACGCATCTTGCGGAACTCGCCGCCGATGGCATCTCCTACATCGTCTCGCCGTCAGTTGAGATCGACCTGCCCGCAGCGCTCGATGCGTTGAACAAGGAACTCGGCATCCGCAAACTGCTGCTCGAAGGCGGCGCCGCGATCAACGGCGCCTTCTTTGCTGCGGGGCTGATCGATGAGTTCTATCTGCTGGTCGCGCCGGCCCTGGACGCCAGCGGCGGCCAGCCTGTCGTCACCTTCGAAGGCGGACTGGCGGGCAAGATGCAGCTATCGCTGATCTCCGCCGAGACGAAAGACAACGGCGCTGTCGCCCTGCGCTATAAGGTCCATGCCTGACAGGGATGATGGACAGCTGCAGATACGAGGCGCTATATCCACGTCCATGACCACCTCTGATCCGGATATCGTTGTCGTCGGCGCAGGAGCTGCCGGGATCGGAGCGGCACGACGCCTCAGCGGCCACGGTTATTCCACCGTGATCATCGAGCAACTGCCGCGCGCAGGCGGAAGGGCTTGGACCTATGCCACGAGCGCCGGGCCGGTCGATCTCGGTTGCGGATGGCTGCATTCGGCAGATCGCAATCCCTGGACCGGGATCGCCGCTGAACTGGGTTTTGTCGTCGACCGCCGCGTCACGGCCTGGGGCGAGCAATTCAAGGAGCTCGGCTTCTCCAGCAAGGATCGCGCCGCAGCACGAAACGCCTTTGCGCTCTGGAACGAAGACATCCGCAAAAATCCGCCCGCGTCCGACCGCGCATCCGATGCGCTCAACCCGAACTCCCCCTGGACGCCCTATTTGCAGGCGCTGAGCGGCTATATCTCGGGAGACGAGCTGGAGCGCATTTCTGTGACGGATTACGTCGCCTATGACGATGCCTCCACGGAGAATAACTGGCGTGTCGCTGACGGTTACGGGCATCTGATTACCTCGGCGCTTCCAGCCGAGGTGGAGTTGCGGCTCGGCTCGCCTCTGGAAGGCCTTGACCTGAGCGAACGAAAGATCGTCCTGCAGACCTCCGCCGGGACGATTAGGACGAGTGCCGTCATCTTCACCATCTCTTCGAATGTTCTCGCGGGCGGTGCGATCAAGCTTCCGGGGGCGCTCGATCCATGGCGGCAGGCAGCGTCGCTTCTGCCGCTCGGCAACAATGAAAAATTCTATTTCGAGGTCCTTGACGGCGGTCCTTTCGAGGACGAGACCCATGTGCTCGGCGATCCGCATGACAGTATGACCGGCGCCTATTATATCCGACCCTTCGGCCAGCCGGTGCTCGAATGTTTCCTCGGGGGAGCCGGCGCCCGGGCTGCTTTCACGATGGGCCGCGAAGCCGCCTTCGACCAAGCGATCAACCAGCTTGCCGGTCTCTTCGGCTCGGACACGCGGAAATATCTCAAGCCGCTTGCGGCTTCGAACTGGGCGGGCACGCTTTCCATCGGCGGCGGCTACAGCCATGCCCTGCCCGGCCACGCAAACACACGCCTGCAACTCGCCCAATCCTTTGACGGCAGGGTTTTCTTCGCTGGCGAAGCAACGCATACGACCGATTTTTCGACGGCTCATGGCGCCTATCAGAGCGGGCAACGCGCGGCCGACGAGGCGATGGCATCACGAGTGGTTCGCGTCAAAGCCTCGCGCGCCGACCGCCGCTAGATCCGGCCGCAAGCATTTTTCTTGCCGTTCGGTCACACTCCCCGATCCTGATCCGTCAAGCCTATGACGAACGAAAACCGGCAACCAGCCGGCGCTGCGTCAAACGGAACACGTCATCAGGAGATTGAACATGCAAGAGAGAATGGGAAACCCAGCCCTCGTCATCCCGGAAGCCATGCAGGCACTGAATGCTCTTGGCAAACTGCCGGCCACGGCCGGGCTTGCGCCAGGATTCCTGGAGATCATCTATCTGCGCGCCAGCCAGATCAACGGCTGCAGCGTTTGCATCGACGGCCATTGGCGCATTGCCCGCAAACACGGTGAGACCGACGAGCGGCTCTTTGCCGTCGCCGGCTGGCGCGAAGCCCCTTACTACAGCTATGCCGAACGCGCAGCACTGGCGCTGACGGAGGACGTTACCCGCCTCAGCGACCGCGCCGATCCGGTGCCGGATGAGGTCTGGGAGGAATGCACCCGTCACTACGACGGCAAGAGCCTTGCGGCCCTCGTCATCGCAATTGCCAATATCAATGTCTGGAACCGGCTGAACGTCGCCACCCGGCAAGTTGCAGGCCAATGGAAGCCGTGATCAACGGCTTCCATTCATTCAGATGATACCCCCGCCGCCGGAGACGGAGGCGGGGCGCTCGGCGGCTACTTTTTTGCGGTAGCCGCTGGCGCGGTAGGCGGCGATCGGGTCGATCGCACCGCCGGCGCGGCGACGGGCTTCGGCCAGGATCGGCTCGACATCGGCGCGATAGGCGCGCTTCAGCGTTTCGGACGCCATCAACGCGTCATTGTCATGCTGGTAGCCATCGAGCGCCTTGCGGTCGACGATCAGCGCCTGCGCGTAGGCGCGACGGATTTCGTTGGCGCTGTTGATCAGGCTTTCGATCGGATCTGTCACATTGTGCGACTGGTCGATCATATGGGCCGGATGGAAATCGTTGACGCCACGGGCTTCGGCATCCACGAGCTCGTTGAAGACGAGGAACAGGCGGTAGGGCTCGATCGAACCGGCGTCAAGGTCATCGTCGCCATACTTCGAATCGTTGAAATGGAAGCCGCCGAGCTTGCCGAACTGGATCAGCCGGGCGACGATCATCTCGATATTAGTGTTCGGCGCATGGTGGCCGAGGTCGACAAGGCAGTAGGCCTTGGGACCGAGCGTCTGGGCGATCATATAGTTGCTGCCCCAGTCCTGTACGACCGTCGAATAGAAGGCCGGCTCGTACATCTTGTGCTCGGAAAAGAGCCGCCAATCGTCAGGCAGCGCCTTGTAGATATCCGCCATCGAGGCAAGGTAACGCTCGAAGGCCTTGGTGAAATTGCTCTGGCCGGGGAAGTTGGAGCCGTCACCGATCCAGACGGTCAGCGCCTTGGAGCCGATCGCCTTGCCGATCTCGATGCATTCCAGATTATGCTCGATCGCCTGCTGACGGGTCGCCGCGTCCGTGTGGCTGAGCGAACCGTATTTATAGGTCAGCTTCTGGCCGGGCGCGTCAGAGAAGGTGTTGGAGTTCATTGCGTCAAAGCTAAGGCCGAGCGCATTACCCCTCGCCTTCAGCTCCTTCACATCGGTCTTGTCCCAGGGAATATGCAGGGAAACGGTCGGCGTTGCCTGCGTCAGCTGGTTGATCACGGCGCAATCATCGAGCTTGTCGAAGATACCGCGCGGCTCGCCGGTGCCCGGGAAGCGGGCAAAGCGCGTACCGCCGGTGCCGACACCCCAGGAGGGGACCGCGACGGTGAATTCGGACACCTTACGTGTAATCGCCTCGATCTCGACACCGCGGCGGGCGAGTGTGGCGCCGAGCGCTTCGTAGTCAGCCTTCAGCGCAGCAGCGCGCTTGTCATTTTCCGTTGCGACCAGATCCGGCGCAATCCTGAATTCAGCCATGTCTTCCTCCCAGAGATTTTGCGGCGGCGGGCAGTGCCCGCCGCTCGCTATCAGCGCGTGAAGCTTTGAACGTTGCCGGCATCGACATTGATGATATTGCCGGTCGACTTGGCCGACAGATCCGACGCCAGGAAGTAGACGGCTTCGGCGATGTCTTCCGGGAACACGTTGAGCTTCAACATGGAACGCTTGCGGTAATGTTCTTCCAGATCATCCACTTCGATCTTCGAAGAGGCCGCGCGCTGTTCACGCCACTCGCCGCTCCAGATCTTCGAGCCGCGAAGGACGGCATCCGGATTGACCGTGTTGACGCGGATGCCCGCCTCTGCGCCTTCGAGCGCCAGGCAACGGGCAAGATGGATTTCGGCAGCTTTTGCCGTGCAATAGGCTGCCGCATTCGGCGAAGCGGCAAGACCATTCTTCGATGCAATGAAGACGACATTGCCACCCAGCGCCTGACGGCGGAACAGACGGAAGGCCTCACGCGAAACGAGGAAATAGCCGGTCGCCAGAATGTCGATGTTGCGGTTCCACGTCGACAATTCGGTCGTTTCGATCGGCGCCGAAGAAGCGATGCCGGCATTCGAAACGAGGATATCGATGCCGCCGAATTCGATGCAGGATTCGGCGAAGGAGGCGATGACGCCGTCTTCCTTGGTAACGTCGAGCTTCAAAGTACGCACTGCATCGGCGCCGTACTTCTTCACGAATTCGGCTTCGGTTTTTTCAAGTGCTTCCTGGTCGATATCGGCAAGCACCACACAGGCACCCTCGCCGACGAGACGGGCGGCCGTTGCGCGGCCGATGCCGCCGGCGCCACCGGTAACGAAGGCAACTTTGCCTGCCAGGCTCTTCGGCTTCGGCATGCGCTGCAGCTTGGCTTCTTCGAGCAGCCAATATTCGATGTCGAAGGCTTCCTGCTCAGGCAGGCCCTGATATTCCGAGACCGTCGAGGAACCGCGCATCACGTTGATGGCGTTGACGTAGAATTCGCTGGCAATACGCGCCGTCGCCTTGTCACGGGCGAAGGAGAGCATGCCGACGCCCGGCACCAGGAAGATGACCGGATTGGCGTCACGCATGGCAGGCGAGTTGTCATGCTTGCAGGCGTTATAATAGCGGGCGTAGTCGGCGCGGTAGTCTTCAAGCGCCTTGTCGAGGCCGGCGATGATCGCATCGACATCGGGCTTTGCCGGATCGAGATCGACGATCAGCGGGCGGATCTTGGTGCGCAGGAAGTGGTCAGGGCAGCTGGTGCCGAGCGCACCGAGCGGGCGCAGATTTTTCGAATTGACGAATTCCAGAACCGCATCCTGATCGTCGAAATGGCCGAGCTTGCGCTCCTGCTTGCCGATACGGCCGCGAATTTCGGGCATCAGCCGGGCGGCGATGGCACGGCGTTCGGCCGCCGGCAGGCTTTCAACGACAGCGCCACCGAAGATCGTCTTGCCTTCAGTCTGGCCGGCAAACCATTCGATCGCCTTGTTGATGATATCGAGCGTCAGCTCGTAGCAGGCCTTGGCATCGTTGTCCCAGGTGAAGAGGCCGTGGCTTTCGAGCACGACGCCCTTTGCGTCAGGGTTCGCCTTGACGAAGGCTTCGAGATCGAGGCCGAGCTGGAAGCCCGGACGGCGCCAGGGCAGCCAGCCGATCGCGTCACCGAAGACCTGCTTGGTCAATTCCCTGGAGTTCTTGGAGGCGGCGATCGCGATGATGGCGTCCGGATGCATGTGGTCGACATGCGTATAGGGCACGAAGCCGTGCAGCGGCGTATCGATCGAGGCGGCGCGGGCATTCAGGTTGAAGGTGCAATGCGGCAGGAAGCCGACCATGCGGTCCTCGTCCTCGACACCCTTGTAGATGCCCTTCAGCGATTCCAGCTTATCCTGATAGAGGGTCGCGAACCCGTCGAGCTTGATCGTCCCGACGTCGCCGCCCGAGCCCTTGACCCAGAGCACCTTGACCTTGCTACCATCAAGCGGGTCGGTCTCCATGACCTTGGCCGAGGTATTGCCGCCACCATAATTGGTGATGCGCTTGTCGGCGCCGAGGAGATTCGAGCGATAGAGAAGCTTGCCGGGTTCATCGAGGCCCGCCGCATAAGCATCATCCCACCGGTTCTCGAGAAGTCGAACCTTTGCCGCCATGTCATCCTCCCATATAGGCTTGTGTATAGGCCTGTGGGGCGCCGCGATCAGGACGCCCTTTCGCTCACGGTATCGCGCATCAAAATGGCGCTTGTCAATCGAAAACGATCAAATTCGATTATGTTGCATCGCAGTATGAAAATTTATGATCGTTTCTGATTGACAGGCTTTAACGGATACGAAATAAATATGACAAGAGGAGGAGCCCAATGCACGAACGCGAACGCCATCGCATTATCTTAAGCGCCGTTCAGGAAAAGTCCGTCGTTACGATTCAGGACATTTCCGAGCTGACGGACGCTTCTGAAGCGACGATCAGGCGCGACATTGCGGCTCTTCACGTGCAGGGCAAGATCCGGCGCGTTCGTGGCGGCGCGGAAGCCGTGCACCCCCCGCAGCTCGGAAATCTTGCGGGCCGTCCCTTCCGAGTATCAGAATCGGTCAATATCGATAAAAAGCGCTCAATCGCACGCGCGGCCGTCGATCTCTGTGAAGCGGGCGATGCGATTATCATCAACGGCGGCACGACCACCTTCCAGATGGTGCATTACATGGCCGGCCATCGCATGCAGGTCATGACCAATTCCTTCGCTATTGCCGAACATCTGGTGAAGCACTCCAAGAACACGGTGACGGTGCCGGGCGGCGCGATTTATCGCGAACAGAGCCTGATCCTGTCGCCCTTCGACAATGACGCGATCCGCAATTTCTATGCGCGGCGCATGTTCATCGGCGCCCAGGGCGTCGGCCCGCTCGGCATCATGGAAGCGGATGCCCTCATCATTCAGAGCGAGCAGAAACTTATGCACCAGGCCGATGAACTCATCGTCATGGTCGATTCAAGCAAATTCAATCGCCGGTCGAGCCTCATTCTTTGCCCGCTCGACCGCGTATCTGTGGTCATCACCGATGACGGCATCTCGGAGGAAGCGTCTCGCATGATCGAGAATGCCGGAGTCCGGCTCGTGGTGGCGAGCCCGGTGGCCCAGGCCGTGAAGGAGGATTCCTCGTCGGTCGCATGAGGCGTCGGCGAGGTGTGGAAGTCTAAATCTTAGTGGGAGGACATGACATGAAACTTGCAAAGACACTTGCAATCGGTGTGGCTTTTGCCGTCGCCATGATGGCTGGCGCCGCAAGCGCCAAGGACATCAAGATCGGCCTGGTCGTAAAGTCGCTCGGTAACGGCTTCTTCGACGCCGCCAACAAGGGCGCCCAGGAAGCGGCCAAGGAACTCGGCGGCGTGGAAGTCATCTACACCGGTCCGACGAGCACGACGGCCGAAGGCCAGATCGAAGTGATCAACTCGCTGATTGCTCAGGGCGTTGACGCCATCGCGATCTCGGCAAATGACCCGGATGCCGTCGTTCCTGCGCTGAAGAAGGCTACCCAGCGCGGTATCAAGGTTATTTCCTGGGACTCCGGCGTTGCCCCTGAAGGCCGCATCCTGCAGCTCAACCCGTCGTCGAACGAACTGATCGGCAAGATGTGCCTGACGCTCGCCAAGGATCATCTTGATGGCGGCAAGGGTGACTTCGCCATCCTGTCGGCAACGACGACCTCGACGAACCAGAACATCTGGATCGACCAGATGAAGAAGCAGCTCAAGGACTTCCCGGGCCTCAACCTCGTCACCACCGTCTACGGCGACGACCTGTCGGACAAGTCCTACCGTGAAGCCGAAGGCCTCTTGAAGTCCAACCCGAACGTCAAGGTCATCGTCGCTCCGACGACGGTCGGCGTTCTGGCTGCTTCAAAGGTCGTCGAAGACAAGGGTCTGGTCGGCAAGGTCTACGTCACCGGTCTCGGCCTGCCCTCTGAAATGGCTGGTGCGATCAAGTCGGGTGCTACGAAGGAATTCGCGATTTGGAACCCGATCGACCTCGGCTATTCTGCAACGCAGATCGCCTATCACCTTGCAAAGGGTGATGCCGATGGCAAGCCGGGCAGCGAAATCGAAGCCGGCCGCATGGGCAAGATCAAGATTGGCGACAATGGCGAAGCCGCTATGGCCGATCCCTTCGTCTACAATGCCTCGAACATCGACCAGTTCTCCAAGGTCTTCTGATTTCAGAGATCATGAACGGACACCCGGCGGCTCTGCCGCCGGGCTTCTCTTTCGATGGTGGTAAGCTTGCTGATGACCCCTGCCCTTCAACACCCCGTCTCGGACCCAAAACCCGATGACGCAACCGCCATTCTGGAAATGCGCGGCATCTCGCAGATCTTTCCGGGCGTGAAGGCGCTCGATAATGTCAGCATCGCGCTCTATCCCGGCAAGGTGACGGCACTGATCGGCGAAAACGGCGCCGGCAAGTCGACGCTCGTCAAGATCCTGACGGGTATCTATCGTCCGAATGAGGGCGAGATCATCGTCGACGGCAAACCGGTGCACTTTGCAACGGCACAAGCCGCGATCGATGCAGGTGTGACCGCCATTCACCAGGAAACCGTGCTTTTCGACGAGCTTTCGGTCGCCGAGAATATCTTCCTCGGTCATGCGCCGCGTACACGCTGGCGCACCATCGACTGGAGCGAGATGAACAGCCGCGCCAGAGCACTGCTGACCTCGCTCGAAAGCAATATCGATCCGACGATCCGCCTGAAGGATCTCTCGATTGCGCAGCGCCATCTCGTGGCGATTGCCCGCGCCTTATCGATCGAGGCCCGGATCGTCATAATGGACGAACCGACGGCTGCGCTTTCGCGCAAGGAGATCGACGATCTTTTCCGTATCGTCGAGGGCTTGAAGGCAAGCGGCAAGGCCATCCTCTTCATCAGCCACAAGTTCGACGAGCTCTACGAGATCGCCGACAATTACGTCGTCTTCCGCGACGGACGCGACGTCGGCCACGGCAAGCTCAAGGAAACGCCGCAGGACGAAATCGTCCGCATGATGGTCGGCCGCGACGTCGAAAACGCTTTCCCAAAGATCGATGTGGCGATCGGCGGCCCGGTCCTCGAAGTCGCGAAATATAGCCATCGCACCGAATTCCGCGATATTTCGCTGACGCTGCGCAAGGGCGAGATCCTTGGCATCTACGGACTGATCGGCGCCGGCCGCTCGGAACTGGCGCAATCGCTTTTCGGCATCACCAAACCGCTCTCCGGCAGGCTTGTTCTCGAAGGCCGGGAGATTTCGATCAATTCCCCGCATGACGCCATCCGCGCCGGCATCGTCTACGTACCGGAAGAGCGCGGCCGCCACGGCCTGGCGCTGCCGATGCCGATCTATCAGAACATGACGCTGCCCTCGCTAACCCGCACCTCGCGCAAGGGCTTCCTGCAGGCGGCGGAAGAATTCGCGCTTGCCCGCAAATATGCCGAGCGCCTGGACCTGCGTGCCGCCGCACTTTCCGTGCCGGTTGGTACGCTATCGGGCGGCAACCAGCAGAAGGTCGTCATCGGCAAGTGGCTGGCCACCATGCCCAAGGTCATCATTCTCGATGAGCCGACCAAGGGCATCGATATCGGTTCGAAGGCTGCCGTCCACGGCTTTATCAGCGAGCTTGCGGCCGAAGGCCTCTCCATCATCATGATCTCCTCTGAACTGCCGGAGATCATCGGCATGTCAGACCGGGTGCTCGTCATGAAGGAGGGCCTGTCGGCCGGGCTCTTCGAGCGCGATCAGCTTTCGCCTGAGGCGCTGGTGCGCGCAGCGACCGGAAATGCATGAGGTGACGGGCATGATGAGACTGATCAGAAAACGCGAAACCTTGCTTTTTGCCATCATCGTGGTGATGATCGCCGTCTTCTCGACGCGCGCGGCCGATTTCGCGACACCGGATAATCTCGCCGGCATCTTCAACGATACGGCAATCCTCATCATCCTGGCGCTTGCCCAGATGACGGTCATCCTGACGAAATCGATCGACCTTTCGGTCGCAGCCAATCTCGCCTTCACCGGCATGGCGATTGCGATGATGAATGCCGCCTTTCCCGGACTGCCGCTCATCGTGCTGATCCTTGCCGCAGTCGTGATTGGCGCAGCCCTCGGTTCGATCAACGGCTTTCTTGTCTGGCGCCTGGAAATCCCGCCGATTGTCGTCACCCTCGGCACGCTCACCATCTATCGCGGCATGGCCTTCGTGTTGTCGGGCGGCGCCTGGGTGAACGCCCATCAGATGACGCCGATCTTCCTCTCTGTCCCCCGCACACCGATCCTTGGCCTGCCGGTGCTGAGCTGGGTCGCGATCATCATCGTCGCGCTGATGTACATGCTACTGCGCTACAGCCAGTTCGGCCGCTCGGCCTATGCGACCGGCGGCAACCCGACGGCCGCTGTCTATGCCGGTATCGATACGGGCAAGACGAAATTCCTTGCCTTCGTTCTCTCGGGTGCGCTCGCCGGTCTTTCCAGCTATCTCTGGGTCTCGCGTTATGCGGTCGCCTATGTCGATATCGCCAACGGTTTCGAGCTCGATAGCGTCGCGGCCTGCGTGATCGGCGGCATTTCGATCGCCGGCGGTGTCGGTTCGGTCGCCGGTACGGTGCTCGGCGCGCTCTTCCTCGGCGTCATCAAGAACGCCCTGCCCGTCATCGGCATTTCGCCCTTTACCCAGATGGCGATCTCGGGAACCGTCATCATCCTCGCCGTCGTCTTCAACGCAAGGCGCGAGCGCAATCGCGGCCGCATCATCCTGCGTGACCGCGCCGCAGCGGAGGTCGCAGCATGAGCATGGTTTCCTCTCCCCTCGAAACGCAAAAGCCCGAAAAGCGCGTCATCCCCGATCGGCTCGGCACGCCCTTCAAACGCGTCATGTCGAGCTGGGAAGTGCTGCTCTTCGGCGTCGCCGTCCTTATCTTCATCTTCAATTCCGTGGCTTCGCCTTACTTCCTCGATGCCTGGAACCTCTCGGACGCGACTTTCAACTTCACCGAAAAGGCAATGATTGCCTTTGCCATGGCGCTGCTCGTCATCGCCGGTGAAATTGACCTGTCGGTTGCAGCGATCATCGCGCTTGCCTCGACGGCCATGGGTGCTGCAGCGCAGGTCGGCGTCGGCACGCCGGGCCTCGTGCTGATCGGCATCGGCACCGGACTTCTCTGCGGTATCTTCAACGGTGTGCTCGTCTCGGTGCTTAAGCTGCCGTCGATCGTCGTCACCATCGGTACGATGAGCCTGTTCCGCGGCATTTCCTATATCGTGCTGGGAGACCAGGCCTATGGCAAATATCCGGCGGATTTCGCCTATTTCGGCCAGGGCTACGTCGTCTGGGTCTTCTCCTTCGAATTCGTGCTGTTCATCGTGCTGGCAATTCTCTTTGCGATCCTGCTGCATGCGACGAATTTCGGCCGGCAGGTCTATACGATCGGCAACAATGATTTCGCGGCCCGCTTCTCCGGCATTCCGGTCGAGCGCGTGAAATTCATCCTCTTCCTGCTGACCGGCGTGATGAGCGGTGTCGCTGCGGTCTGCCTGACCTCGCGCCTCGGCTCGACCCGCCCGTCGATCGCGCAAGGGTGGGAACTCGAAGTCGTCACCATGGTCGTGCTCGGCGGCATCTCGATCCTCGGCGGCTCCGGTACGATCGGCGGCGTCGTCATCGCCGCCTTCGTCATGGGCCTCGTGACTTTCGGTCTTGGCCTGTTGAACGTGCCAGGTATCGTCATGTCGATCTTCATCGGCCTGCTCCTGATCATCACCATCGCGATCCCGATCATCGCCCGCCGCATCAAAGCCATGAGCGCCAAATGACCCTGGAAAAACACGCCTTCAAGATGAAGCTCAATCCCGGCATGGAGGCCGAATACAGGAAGCGGCATGACGAGATCTGGCCGGAACTGGTCGATCTGCTGCACCAGTCCGGCGCCAGCGATTATTCCATCCATCTCGACCGAGAGACCAATACGCTTTTCGGCGTGCTGACCCGGCAGAAGGATCACACGATGGCAAGCCTGCCGGACCATCCCGTCATGAAGAAATGGTGGGCGCATATGGCCGATATCATGGCGTCCAATCCGGACAATTCGCCCGTCCAGAGCGACCTCGTCACCGTTTTTCATATGCCATGAGCGATTACCGCCGCATCGCCGTTCTCGATATCGGCAAGACAAACGCCAAGGTGGTCGTTCTCGACAGCGCGACGGGCGCCGAAATCGCCGTCCGCAAGCAGCCGAATACGGTCATCCGCGACGGCCTCTTTCCGCATTATGATATCGAAGCGCTCTGGAGCTTCGCGCTTGCTTCGCTGAAAGCCTTTGCCAGCGAGCCGGGTTTTGACGCGATCTCGATCACCACACATGGCGCGGCCGCCGCCCTGCTCGGCGCGGACGGCAAGCTTGCGATGCCCGTCATCGACTATGAGCATGAATACCCACTAGAGATCCGCGACGCCTATGACGCTTTGCGGCCGCCCTTCATGGAAACCTTCTCGCCCCGTCTTTCAATGGGTCTGAATATCGGCGCGCAACTCCATTACCAGAAAACGGCTTTTGCCGAAGAGTTCGCCAAGGTCGCAACCATTCTCACCTATGCACAATATTGGTCGGCGCGGCTGACTGGTGTCGCTGCGAACGAGGCGACCTCGCTGGGCTGTCATACGGACCTCTGGAATCCGAAGACAGGTGCCTACTCTTCGCTGGTCGATACGCTTGCCATTCGCAACCGGATGGCACCGATCCGTTCTGCCTTCGACGCACTTGGCCACGTTCTGCCCGATATTGCCGCTGAAATCGGTCTTTCCGTGCCCGTCTATTGCGGCATTCATGATTCAAATGCGTCGCTCCTGCCGCATCTTGTCGGCCGCAAGGCGCCCTTTGCGGTCGTCTCAACCGGCACCTGGGTCATCAATTTCGGCGTCGGCGGCGATCTCGCCCATCTCGACGCCAAGCGCGATGCGCTCGCCAATGTCGATGCCTATGGCCGCGCCGTGCCCTCCTCCCGTTTCATGGGCGGTCGCGAATTCGAGATCCTGTCGGCCGAGATCGGCAAGGTCGGCGATGCAGAGGCAAAGGCCGTCATCACGGATGTCGTTGCGAAGGGCATCATGCTGCTGCCGAACGTGGCGCCGGGCTCCGGTCCCTTTCCGGGCAAGGTCAGCCACTGGACCAACGTAGATGATGCGAGCCGCGAGGAGCGATATGCCGCTGCCTGCCTCTATCTCGCATTGATGACGGAGGCCTGCCTCGGGCTGATCGGCGCCAAAGGTCCAATCATCGTCGAAGGCCCTTTCGCATTGAACGAGACCTATCTGTCGCTGATTGCCGCAATCACCGGCCGCGATACGATGGCGCTGCCGGGCTCGACCGGCACCAGCCAGGGGGCGGCCCTGCTTGCCGGCATCAAGCCGGTATCCGGCGTGGAAAAACACTTCCTACCCCAGGCAATTCCGGGCCTCTCCGCCTATCGGGAACGATGGTACGCCGCGATGGAATAACAGTGTTTCCAAGACTGGCCTTGTTCATGTCGGCTGCGCCGCTAGTGTGGCACCCTCTCGATTTGATGGAGGAAACAGCATGACTGAATCATTCGACCCGCGCGCACTGGCCGCCAAACTCCACGGCCTGCGCCAGGCCGCAAAACAGGAGCCGACAAGCGCCTTTTCACTGCCGGCTGATCTGAACCAGGCGATGGAAACGCAGAATGCCCTGAAAGCCGAGGAAGGGGTCGCGAGCAACGCCTGGAAGGTCACGTCCTCGCCCGAGGGCCAGCCGGTTACAGCACCCCTCCATCCCTATGCCGAAGCCGTCTCCGGTGCGACCGTTGCCTGGTATCCGGGCCTGAAATTCGAAACCGAAATTGCCGTGCGTTTCGGTAAGGACCTGCCCTATCGCAAGGGCGCCCCCTACAGCCGCGCCGAAGTGCTGGAGGCAATGTCCACCGCCTATCTCGGCGCCGAACTGCTGGTCAGCGCGGTGAAGGAAAGCGGTGCTATCTCCTTCCTCCTCTTCCTCGCGGATCGTCTCGGCAATAGCGGCTATGTGCTCGGCCCCTCCATTGCAAAGAGCTTCATCGATACCGCCGCAAGCACGCCGCTGAAGGTCACCCAGGGCAGCAAGACGATCTATGATGGTCTTGCCAAACATCCGAAGGGCGACGTCGTGACCTGGCTGGTCGACTACGTCAACGACCCGCTGCGCCCGGAAGATTCCCTGAAATCCGGCGCGCTCATCACGACCGGCACGCTCAGCGGCGCCGTCGAACTCACCGAACCCGGCGAGATCGACATCCGCTTTGGCGACAGCGCACGACTGACCTTCTCCGTCATCTGATACCGGCATTTCTGCCCGCATAAACTGGGTGATTGTCATCCCGCTCCGCCTCCTGTATTAAACTTGAGTTTATTACGAAGGTTTATTTCGGCCGTCTGGCCGGAGGCGGAAGTGGAAATGACGTTTCAACCGCGCATGGAAAACAGGATTCACGGCTTTTCCGTCACCAAGGGTGTCAATCGCCGGGTGTGGAACGGCATCGTGGCGGATGTCTGGGATGTGGACTGCGCTCCGCATTCCGGTGGCTATTACGTATCGCGCGACCCGCGGCTTTTCATCCTCCTTGAAAAGCGCGGGCCGGGCAATTCGCGGGTAAAGCTCTCGCCGCGCGCCCACGGCACCGTGCAGGACACCGAAAAGCGGCCAATCTCCTATGTGCCGGCCGATATGGAAGTCTGGGCCGATCTGGTGGATGTGCATTCGCTGCGCCATCTCGACATCCATTTCGATGTCGAGACCATCAGCCGAAGGCTCGGCGATGATCTCGATCCACAGCGCCTCGCCAATGCGCAGCTGCTGTTTTCCGATGAGCGCCTGTTGTCGCTCGCCCAGTTGATTGCCGCCGAATGCGTCAATCCGCAGCCGCTGCATGATCTCTATGGCGATGGCCTGTCGCTTTCCCTCATAATCGATGTGCTGAAGCTTACCAAGGTGCAGCCGCGCAAGCGCAGCAAGCTTGCAGGCTGGCAATTGCGCCGCGCCACCGATTTCATCGAGGAGAATTGCCTACGCAATATCCGGCTGGAAGAACTGGCATCGGTCACTGGCCTGTCGCAATCGCATTTCAGCCACGCCTTCAAGGCCTCGACCGGCGTGGCACCGCATCAATATCAGACCAATGTCCGCCTCGATCGAGCAAAACATCTGCTGGTACGCAGCGAATATCCCCTGACGACTATCGCCGTGGAAACCGGCTTTGCCGATCAGGCCCATTTCACCCGCGTTTTCCGGAAGAATCTGGGGACCACGCCGGCGAACTGGAAAAAGGCGCAGATTGCGTAATTGCAACACGCCTGGGCTTTTGCGTGCAGCGCGGAAAATTGCCCAAGAACGTTCAATTTCCACCCGATCACGACAATCCGCCCAATTAAATTTGAGTTAAACACTCGACTTATTCAAGGCCATACCGCGGCGGGAAAAGCCGCGGCACGAGTGGGGTAATCTATGCGAGCGCAGACCAAGGGGCTCATCTTCAGGGCATATCTACTGGCAGGAACGGCCGTCGCCGGCATCATGGCGGCATCCTCCGCTCTTGCTCAGGACGCCAGTCCGACGCAACTGGCGCCGATCGTCATCCAGGGCGGCGTCGATAGCGCCACTGCTCCGGTCAAAGGTTATGTCGCGAAGACCTCGTCTGCCGGCTCCAAGAGCGATACGCCGATCAACGAAATCCCGCAGTCGGTCTCGGTCATCGGCAAGCAGGAAATGGACGATCACGGCATCACCAACAAGATCGACGAGGCGCTGCTCTACACGCCTGGCGTGACAACCCAGCCCTTCGGCAATGACCCCGATACCGACTGGTTCTACATCCGCGGCTTCAACGCCACACAGACCGGCGTCTTCTTCGATAACCTGAACCTCTTCAGCTACGGCTTCGGCGGTTTCCAGATCGATCCCTTTATGCTGGAGCGCGTCGAGGTTCTGAAAGGCCCGGCCTCCGTGCTCTACGGCGGCGCCAATCCGGGCGGCATCATCAATCTCGTGCGTAAGCGCCCGCTCGACGAGCCGCTCTATTACACGGATATCGGCATCAACAGTAACGGCAATGCCTTCACCGGTTTCGACATTTCCGACAAGGTCGGCTCCAGCGACACCATGACCTACCGCCTCACTGGCAAGGTCTCCGGCGGTGACAACTACTCGGATTTCTCCCATGATTTCCGCGGTTTCATCATGCCGCAGCTGAAGATCGCGCCTGATGATGCGACGAGCTTCACTGTCTGGGGCTATCTTGGAGGCCTCGATCAGGTCCATACCGGCAACGGCTTCTTCCCCTATGTCGGCACGGTCGTGGACGCCCCTTTCGGCAAGATCCCGCGCGACGCCTTCTACGGCGAGCCGGATATCGATGATGGCAGCTATGTCCAGAAGATGGTGGGATACGAATTCGAGCATGAATTCGACAGTGGCGTGAAATTCACTTCGAACTTCCGTTATGGCCGTCTCGACAAGCATGAGCAGGGCCCGTACCTCAACGGTTATGTGGGCGGCGTGCCGACAGCACCGGATTACGACCTCGCGCGTATCGGCTTCGAAGGCCGCTCCGGCGTCGATTCCGTCGGTATCGACAATCGCATCGAGGGCGAGACCGAGCTCGGCGGCGCGACGCACAACCTGCTCGCCGGCATCGATTACAAATATTACCGGTTGGACAACTGGCAGGCCTGCTGCGGCTCCAATCCGATCAGCGCGACCGATCCGGTCTACGGCACGCCACAGGGAGCCAATTTCGTTTATGCTGATGGCATCGTGACCATGAAGCAGATCGGCATCTACGCTCAGGACCAGATCCATTTCGGCGATGGCTGGCTGCTGACGTTGAATGGCCGCTATGACCATGTCGACATCGACTCCGATGCGGCGATCGGGACGAGCTACAGCTTCGACGACGGCGCAGCCAGCGGCCGCGCCGGCCTTGCCTATGAATTCGACAACGGCCTGACCCCCTATGTCAGCGTCGCGAGCTTCTTCAACCCGTTGATCGGCACCGGCATTTCCGGCCCCCTCAAGCCCGAGGAAGGCTATCAGATCGAAGGTGGCGTCAAATATGAGCCGACCTTCTTCGATGGCGTTATCACGGCTTCCGTGTTCCAGATCGACAAGCGCAACAATGCCGTCAGCAATCCGATCACCTTCGAGCAGAGCCAGCTCGGCAAGGTACGCTCACGCGGCTTCGAACTCGAAAGCAAGGTCAACGTCAACGACAACTGGAAGGTCACCGCCGGCCTCGATTATACCGACATGGAAGTGTTGGAAAACGAAGCCAATCCCCTTCTCGTCGGCAAGTCTCCCTACATCACGCCGAAGGTCAAGGCTTCGCTCTGGGTCGACTACCTCGTCACGACGGGCACGCTGGAAGGCCTGAGCTTCGGCGCCGGCGTTCGGCATCAGGGCTGGTCATGGGCAGACGAACAGAACACTGAAAAGGTGCCGGCAGCGACAGTTATCGACGCAGCCATCCGCTACGAGAAGGAAAACTGGGCCGCCTCGCTCAACGTCGCCAATCTCTTCGACAAGGAATATGTATCGAGCTGCCAGGGCCTGACGGTCTGCGGTTATGGCGATGCACGCACGGTCACTTTCAAGCTCAGCAAGAAATGGTAAGTTGACAAATATAGTTTAGTTTTTCAGGAAGCTGCGATAAAGGGAGGGCTCGGCCCTCCCGAACCCTTTGCAGCCAAGCTGGAGTTTCCTCGTGTCCACGTCCTTCCTGAGCCTTTCCGGAATAGACTATGCCATCGGCGCCAGAACCATCCTCAACGGCATCGATCTGACGCTTGAGGCTGGCCGTATTTACGGTCTGGTCGGCCCGAACGGTTCCGGCAAGAGCACACTCCTCAAGACCATCGCCCGGCAGATCGCACCGAAAAGCGGCTCGATCTCCTTCGACGGCAAGGCGGCCGCCGACTGGGGTAACCGCGCCTTTGCCCGCCATGTCGCCTATATGCCGCAATTCACCCCGGCGACCGACGGCATGACGGTACGCGAACTCGTGGCGCTCGGCCGTTTCCCCTGGCACGGCACGCTCGGCCGCTTCAGCGCAGCGGATCGCGAGATGGTCGAGGAAGCGATCGTCCGCACCGAGCTTGAAGATTTTGCCGACCGCCTCGTCGCCAGCATGTCCGGCGGTGAGCGCCAGCGCGCCTGGATCGCGATGATGCTCGCCCAGAACGCCCGCTGCCTGCTGCTCGACGAACCCACGTCGGCGCTAGACCTCGCCCATCAGGCAAGCGTGCTCTCGCTGGTGCAGGAACTCAGCCACGAACGTGGGCTCACAGTCATCATCGTGCTGCATGACATCAATCTTGCTGCGCGCTATTGCGACGCGATCATCGCGCTCAACCACGGCAAGATCACCGCCGAAGGCATACCGGCCGAGATCATGCAGGCTGACAAGCTGCAGTCGATCTTCGGTGTCGGCATGGGCGTCTT
This sequence comes from Rhizobium sp. CF142, assembly GCF_000281145.1. Lineage (NCBI taxonomy): Bacteria > Pseudomonadati > Pseudomonadota > Alphaproteobacteria > Hyphomicrobiales > Rhizobiaceae > Rhizobium > Rhizobium sp. CF142. The sequence continues at coordinate 119,050 of NZ_AJWE01000127.1, forward strand.
CCCGCATCCGGTTCGCAACGAGCCGGTCAGCTATCTGTTGTAGCCCATGGCATTGTTCTCCCGCAGGCAGTTTCTGGCCGGTGGGGCGGCCACGCTGTCGGCCCCCGCGCTCCTGCGGGCGGGTGACAGCCTGCGCGTCGCGACCCTTGATTGGGCTCTGCTCGAAACCCTCATGGCGATCGGCGCCAATGTCGTTGCCGGAACGGAGCTGCGGCAGTTCCGCGAGGTGGCGGTGACACCTGTCATTCCCGATGGCGTCGCCGATCTCGGCCTGCGCGGCACACCGAATTTCGAAGTGCTGCGGTTTGCCCGCCCGGAGCTGATCTTCAATTCGAATTTCTACGCCTGGGCGGACGCCCGCATGCAGCCGATTGCGCCTGTCGAAAGCCTTGCGATCTACAAGCCGGGCGAAAGCCCCTATGCGCTTGCCGAACAGGCAACGATCGCGATCGGCGAACGGCTGCAGCTTGCCGCCGCAAGGCAGCTCACTGAGGAGCTTTCTGCCAAACTCGATCGTTACAAGACAGGTTTTGCTGCCGGCGACGGCCGACCCGTGATTCCGATCAATCTCGGCGATGCCAGGCATTTCCGCGTCTTCGGCTCTGATAGCATGTTCGGTGAGGTGCTGAAGCGCGTCGGCCTCACCAATGCCTGGCAGGGCGCGACCAGCTATTCGGCCGCCGCGCCCGTCGGCATCGAGACGCTGGCCTCCATGCCGGATGCCTGGATCGTGATGATCCCACCGCAGCCGGCCGATGCGCTTGCCACGCTTTCGACCAGCGCCTTCTGGAATGCACTGCCGGCCGTGCGCGAGAAGCGCGTGCTGATGCTCGGCTCCATCAATCCCTACGGCGCGCTGCCGGCTGCCATGCGCTTTGCCGATCTTTTGCAGGAGAGGCTTGGCCATGCATGGAATGGTTAGTCTCGCCCGACCCGCCCGCGGTCACGGCATTCCGCTTGCCGCAATCTTGTTACCGGCTCTTTGCATCACCGGCTTCACGCTTCTGATCGCAACGCGCCCGCCGATACCCGGCGACACCGCTCAAGCCGCCTTGCTCAATGGCGTGTTGCTCTGGAACAGCATCCTGCCCCGCGCCGTGCTGGCGCTGATCGCCGGTGCTGCCCTCGGTCTTTCCGGTACGCTGCTGCAGCGCGTGCTGCGCAATCCGATCGCCGATGCCTCCACACTCGGCATTGCCGCCGGTGCGGAACTGGCCATGACGGCCGCCCTCAGCTTTTCGCCGCTGCTGATTGGGTTTTCGCGTGAGATTGTCGCCTTCGGCGGCGGGCTTGGCGCCGTCGCAATCGTCCTGGCACTAAGCTGGCGACACGGACTAGATCCGGTCACTGTCGCACTCTCGGGCATGATCGTCAGCATGATTGCCGCCGCCTTGAACGTTACGCTCATCCTGGCGCGCGGCGAATATGCCATGTCGATTTATATCTGGGGCGCCGGATCGCTCAGCCAGCAGGACTGGAATGGCGTGCTTTCACTCGGGCCGCGCCTCATCCTCGGTTTCGCTGCCGCCATGCTACTCGTACGGCCACTTCGCATTCTGACGCTCGATGATAACAGCGCCGGGAGCCTCGGCCTCGCACTGCATTCCGCACGCTTTACCATCCTCGCCCTTGCCGTCTGGCTCGCAGCTTCGGTCACCGCCGAAATAGGCGTCCTCGGCTTCCTCGGCCTTGCTGCCCCCGCAATCGCACGGCTCTTCGGCGCGCGCAGCACCGGGAGCCTGATGATCGCAGCACCACTGACGGGTGCCGGTCTGCTATTCCTCACCGATTGCCTGACACAAATCCTCGGCCCTGGCTTCACCGATCTTGCCCCGACCGGCGCCGCAACCGCCCTGCTTGGTGGACCGCTGCTGCTTTTCCTGTTGCCGCGCGTCCATTCCGTCTCGGCCGTAGCCGCGCAGTCGACTGCGGCCCTCAAGAGGCTGTCCAAGCCTCTGTTCATTCTCGCTGGGCTCTCTGCTGCTGTCATTTTGCTCTTTGTCGTCTTCCTCACCCTCGGCCCAGCCGACGACGGCTGGCATTTCGCAACGGGTACAGATTTCACCGATCTCCTGCCCTTCCGCCTGCCGCGCACCATCGTTGCTGCCGGTGCTGGCGGAATGCTCGCGGCAGCAGGTTTCATCATGCAGCGGATGACGGGCAATCCGATCGCAAGTCCGGAAGTGCTCGGCGTCAGCAGCGGCGCCGGCGCAGGGCTGACGGTCGCGCTCTTTCTCTTCGGCTTCCCCTCGCCCGTCATCATGCTGCTTGCCCTGGCGCTCGGCGCACTCGCGGCCTTCGGGGCGATGATCGCCATTTCGGCCCGCGCACAGTTCTCACCGGAGCGCATGCTGCTTGCCGGTGTCGGCATCGGCGCCTTCGCCATGGCAATCGTTACCATGGTGCTCGCGCAAGGTGACATTCGCGGTTACATTCTCCTCACATGGCTCTCCGGCTCGACCAATCGCGCCGGTGCCTTTGAAGCCTGGACGGCGGTGATCTCGCTCATCGTGCTGGTGGCCCCGCTGCCCTTCCTCGGCCGCTGGCTAACGATGCTGCCGCTCGGCGGCAATTCCAGCCGATCCCTCGGACTTCGGGTCGGCACAAGCCGCCTGCTTCTGGCCATGCTCGCCGCACTGATGACGGCGATCGCCTCTTTCCTCGTTGGACCGCTCAGCCTCACCGGGCTTATCGCGCCGCATCTTGCCCGGCTCGCCGGCTTCCATCGGCCCGGCCACCAGCTTGCCGCCAGCGTTATTTTCGGTGCCAGCGTGCTGATGACAGCCGATTGGCTCTCGCGCGTCGTCATCTACCCCTATCAGGTGCCAGTCGGTCTTTTCGCGGCGCTGATCGGCGGGCCTTATCTCATCTGGCTGCTTTCGCGAAAGGACATCAAACAATGATGGCTGCACCCTTTACCGCCTCCGGAGTCGCAATCGCCGTCGATCCCGGCAGGATGCTCGACGAGCTTTGCTCGCATTTCGTCGAACACAGCACCGTCAAACGCGACGGCGACCTGGTGACACTGGAGATGGTGATCGGCAAGGCTGACATCCGCCACGATGGCCCGAAGCTTGCGATCGAACTCTCCTGCAAGAGTGCGCGGGCGCTGCAGAATGTCCGCTCGGTGCTTGCCGAGCATCTCTTCCAGTTCGCGGGAGAAGAGACTCTGGAGCTCACTTGGTCGGACGCGCCGAAAGCGGACCGCCTGCCTGACCTGCGCGAGATCCGCGTGGTCAGCGCCCGCAACATCAGCCCGCATATGCGCCGGGTGACTGTGGCTTGCGACGATGCCAGGCATTTCGCTCACGGCGGGCTGCACTTTCGCCTGCTCATCCCGCCGAAGGGTCGCACGCCCGTCTGGCCGAAACTGCGCTCGGACGGCCGCATCGAATGGGCGAAGGACGAGGACGCGTTGACCGTGCGCATCTATACGTTCCGAGGAATCGATCTGGAACGCGGCGAGATCGATATCGATTTCGTCTTGCATGAGGGCGAAAACATGCCCGGCGCCGAATGGGCGGTGAATGCGCAGCCCGGCGATATCGCCGGTGCGCTCGGCCCCGGCGGCGGTGGTGTCCCCGATGCCACGTCGATGATCCTTGCCGGCGACGAGACGGCCCTGCCCGCGATCTCGCGCATTGCGGCAGAAGTTCCCGGGGGAACGAAGTTGCGTATCTTCCTCGAAGTCGATGGTCCCTCGGAGGAATTGTCGCTGCCGTCCGCTGGGACGATCGACCTGACCTGGATGCATCGTAACGGCGCGCCGGCCGGCACCATGGGTCTCATCGAAAGCGCAATCAAAGGCGCACTGAACGATGTCGACGCAGAGACCTTCGTCTGGGTCGGCTGTGAACGATCCGAGGCCAAGCGCATCCGCGATTTCCTCAAGGCCGAACGTGGCCACGACCGGCACAAGATGAGCATCGGCGCCTATTGGGAGCGGTAGAGGCGCCTTATGCCTTTTCGCGGAACATCTCGATAATGGCGGAGAAATCCCTGCCGCCGTTGCCGAGCTTCTCGAAGAGTGCGTAGAGCTGCGCGGCTTCCGCACCAAGCGGCGTGGAGGCACCGCTCGCGAGTGCCGCCTCCTGCGAAAGCCTCAGATCCTTCAGCATCAGTGCTGCAGCAAAACCCGGCTTGTAGTCATTGTTGGCCGGTGAGGTCGGCACCGGTCCCGGCACCGGGCAATAGGTGTTGATCGACCAGCATTGGCCGGATGAGGTGGAAGCGACATCGAAGAGCGCCTGATGCGAGAGACCAAGCTTTTCGGCAAGCACGAAGGCTTCGCAGACGCCGACCATGGAAATGCCGAGGATCATGTTGTTGCAGATCTTCGCGGCCTGTCCGGCGCCTGCTTCACCGCAATGAACGATCTTCTTGCCCATGGCCTCTAGGATCGGTTTTGCCTTGGCAAAGGCTTCTTCCGAGCCGCCTGCCATAAAGGTCAAAGTACCGGCGCTCGCTCCGCCCGTGCCGCCGGAAACGGGTGCGTCGAGCGAAAGGCAGCTTGCTGCTTTCGCCATTTCGTGCGCCTTGCGGCTGCTTTCGACATCGATGGTCGAGCAATCGATGACGAGCGTACCCTGCGCCGCCGATTGCAATATATCGGCCCAGGCCGTCAACACATGCCTGCCCTGCGGCAGCATGGTGATGATGATTTCAGCCTCCTTGACAGCCTGGCTGGCATGGCTGGCCGGTTTCACACCGCTTTCCTCCGCCGCCTTCAGCACGGGTGCGGCCAGATCGAAGCCGAGAACCTCGTGGCCGGCTTTGACGAGATTGGCAGCCATTGGCCCGCCCATGTTGCCAAGCCCGATAAATCCGATCCTAGCCATGCTCTTCTCCTATCTGTTGTCTTCGAGGATCATAGCCGCCGCCTTTTCGGCAATCATGATTGTCGGCGAATTGGTATTGCCCGAGGTGATGGCCGGCATCACCGAGGCATCCGCGATCCTGAGCCTGCCGAGCGCCCGCAACCTCAACCGCGGATCGACGACACTGTCCCTGTCGATACCCATGCGGCAGGTGCCGACAGGGTGAAAAATCGTCGTGCCGATATCGCCAGCCGCCTTTTCCAGTTCCGCCTCGTTTCGGTAGCTCGGCCCTGGCTTGAACTCCTCTGGATGAAAGCGGGCGAAGGATGGCTGTGCGACGATCCGGCGCGTCAGCTTTATCGAGCGAACAGCTATGTCGCGATCGCGCTGCGTCGAGAGGTATCTTGGCGCAATGACGGGCTGGGCAGCAAAATCGGGACTGGAGACATGCACGGAACCGCGGCTTTCCGGCCGGAGATTGCAGACGCTCGCCGTGATCGCCGGAAAGGCGTGGACGGGATCGCCGAACTTGTCGAGTGACACCGGCTGCACATGATACTGCAGATCAGGTGTCTCCTTATCAGGACCAGACCGGGTAAAGATGCCCAGCTGGCTTGGCGCCATCGCCATCGGACCGGAACGGTGCATGAGATATTCGAGGCCGATCGCCGCCTTGCCGAGCAGCTTCGACGCCTTTTCGTTGAGTGTCGGCACGCCTGTCACCTTATAGGCAAGCCGAAGCTGCAGATGGTCCTGCAGGTTCTCGCCGATACCCTTCACCTCGGTCAGCACATCGATGCCGGCCTGATGGAGAACTTCCCCGCGACCGATGCCCGACAGTTCCAGAATGTGTGGCGAGCCGATGGAGCCGGCCGAAAGCACCGTCTCCTTCGTTGCATAGGCCCGCTTCGCCTTGCCGCCGTGCTGGAACTCGACGCCGGCGACGGCGCCCTCCTCGACCAGCAGCCGCCGCACCTGCGCCTTCGTCATGACAGTGAGGTTGCCGCGTTTCATGGCCGGGCGTAGAAAGGCCTTCGTCGCGTTCCAGCGGATGCCGGCGCGCTGGTTGACGTCGAAATAGCCGGAGCCCTCGTTGCTGCCGCGATTGAAATCTGCCGTTTCGGGAATGCCGGCCTCCTTGGCCGCCTGCTGGAACGCATCGAGCACATCCCAGCGGACGCGCGCCTTTTCCACGCGCCATTCGCCGCCGGCGCCATGCATCTCGTCCTCGCCCTGATAATGATCCTCCGATTTGCGGAAATAAGGCAGCACGTCGTCCCAGCCCCAGCCGGTGCAGCCCATCTGTCGCCAGAGATCGTAATCACGGGCCTGACCGCGCATGTAGATCATGCCGTTGATCGAGGAGCAGCCGCCGAGCACCTTGCCGCGCGGATAGTTCAGCGCCCGTCCGTTCAGCCCGTCCTCGGGCGCGGTGGTAAAACACCAGTCGGTGCGCGGATTGTTGATGCAGTAGAGATAACCGACGGGAATGTGGATCCAGTGGTAATTGTCGTTGCCACCCGCCTCCAGCAGCAAGACCCTTGTGTTGCGGTCGGCTGACAGCCGATTTGCGAGCACACAGCCGGCGCTGCCTGCCCCGATGATGATATAGTCGTAGCGATCCATGGATCATGCACTCCGAAATGGCTGCGTCCCGCCTCCCCGGGCCTGAGGAGGCGGGATTTCGCGGCGCCGCTGCACATCCTTTCCCGTTGCAGGAGAGGAGGTCCGCCCGTTCAGCGGCGATAGACAAAGCCCAGTTTACGCCCCAGCCGAGAGGCATAGAATTCACCGATGATGCCGCGGCGGAAGATCAGCACGCAGATCATGAAGACAACGCCGGTGATGATCGTCACCGGAAATTCCGAGGTGGCGAGATAGTTCTGCAGCGTCACGACGAGGCCGGCACCGAAAACCGGGCCGATCAGCGTACCGATGCCGCCGAGCAGCGTCATCAGGATCACCTCGCCCGACATCTGCCAGGCGACATCCGTCAGCGTTGCAAACTGGAAGACCAGCGATTTGACCGATCCGGCAAGCCCGGAAAGGGCCGCAGACATCACGAAGGCGCCGAGCTTGTAGCGCGCCACGGAATAGCCCAGCGAGATCGCCCGCTGCTCATTCTCGCGGATCGATTTCAGGATCATGCCGAAGGGCGAATTGATGAAGCGCCAGATGATCAGAAGCCCGATCAGGAACACCGCCAGCACGAAATAATACATGTTGGTGGAGCTGTTGAGATCGATGAAGCCAAAGAGGTGGCCGCGCGGCACCGACTGGATGCCGTCCTCGCCTTCAGTGAATTTTGCCTGCAGGCAGAAGAAGAAGAACATCTGCGAGAGCGCCAGCGTGATCATGGCGAAATAGATGCCCTGCCGGCGGATCGCGAAGAAGCCCATGACGAGGCCGAGAAGGGCTGCCCCGGCAACGCCGACGAGAATGCCGAGTTCCGGCGGGAATCCCCAGGATTTGACCGTATAGGCGGTGAAATAAGCAGCCCCGCCGAAAAAGGTCGCATGGCCGAAGGAAAGCAGGCCGGTATAGCCGAGCAGCAGGTTGAAGGCGCAGGCAAAGAGAGCGAAGCAGAGCAGCTTCATCAGGAAAATCGGGTAGAAGAAGAAGGGCGCCAGCAACAGAAGCAACAGCCCTATGATCAGGAATCCTGTCTGCACCGAAAGTGCGGTGCGGCTCTTTTCCGTTCGGATGGTTTCGGTGATGTCAGCCATGTCACGCATCCCGGCCGAAGAGGCCCGCGGGCCTGATGAGAAGCACAATCGCCATGATGACGAAGATGACGATATTGGAAGCTTCCGGATAGAAGACCTTGGTAAGGCCTTCCGCGATGCCAAGCACATAGCCGGTGATGATGGCGCCCATGATCGAGCCCATGCCGCCGACGACGACCACGGCAAAGACAACGATGATCGTGTTCGACCCCATCAGCGGCGAAACCTGGTAGATGGGTGCGGCGAGCACACCGGCAAAAGCGGCAAGACCGGCGCCGAGTGCATAAGTGAAGGTCAAGAGAACCGGCACGTTGACGCCGAAGACCTGAACCAGCGTGGCATTTTCCGTCGCCGAGCGCAGGTACGCGCCGAGTTTGGTCTTTTCAATCAGCAGCCAGGTGCCAATGCAGACGACGAGCGAGACAACCACCACCCACCCACGATAAATCGGCAGGAACATGAAGCCGAGGTTCATGCCGCCGGCGAGCGCGGGAGGTGTCGCGTAAGGCTGGCCGGATGAGCCATAGAGATAGCGGAACGTGCCTTCGACGGCGAGAGCCAGACCGAAGGTGAAGAGCAGGCCATAGAGCGGATCGAGATCGTAGAGCCGGCGCAGGAAGAGCCGCTCGATGACAGCCCCGGCAAGCCCGACGATGACGGGCGCCAAGATCAGCGACGGCCAGTAGCCGATACCGAGATAATTCAGCAGCAGATAGGCGACGAAAGCGCCGAGCATGTACTGGGCGCCGTGCGCGAAGTTGATAACGCGCAGCAGGCCGAAAATGATCGCAAGGCCAAGACTGAGCAGCGCATAGAAAGACCCGTTGATCAGGCCGATCAGCAACTGGCCGAGCAGCGCCTGCAGGGGAATGCCGAAGATCATCGTCATCGCATCACACTCCCAGAACTTTATGCAGCGTATCCATGCGCTGCGGCAGTTCACCGACCGGGAATTCCGAGACCATCTGACCATGATCCATCAGATAGAAGCGATCGGCAATACGGCTGGCAAAGCGAAAGTTCTGCTCGACGAGCACGATGGTCATGCCGCGTTCCTTCAGCGTCTTCAAAACCTCACCGATACGCTGGACGATAACAGGCGCCAGCCCTTCGGTCGGCTCATCGAGCAACAGCAGGCGCACGCCTGTGCGCAGGATGCGGGCGATCGCCAGCATCTGCTGCTCACCGCCCGAAAGCTTGGTGCCGGAACTCGTGCGCCGCTCATAAAGGTTTGGAAAAAGCTCGTAGATTTCATCGAGCGTCATGCCGCCGGGCGCCACCACAGGCGGCAGCATCAGATTTTCCGAAACCGTCAGCGTCGCGAAGATGCCGCGCTCCTCCGGCACGAAACCGATACCCTTATGCGCGGTTTTATGCAGCGGCACCTGCATCATATCCGTGCCGGCAAAGCTAATCCTGCCCTTTCGAGAGCGCACGATACCGGTGATGGTGCGCAAAGTCGTCGTCTTGCCAACACCATTGCGGCCGAGAATGGTGATCATCTCGCCCTCGCCGACCGTCATGTCGATCCCGTGCAGGATATGGCTTTCGCCATACCAGGCGTTCAGCCCCTGAACCTCCAAAAGTGCGGCCATCAGTGGAGCTCCTCCGTGCCCATATAGGCCTGGCGCACGCGCTCGTCCTGGCTGACGGTCGCATAGTCGCCCTCAGCGAGGATTTCGCCACGCTGCAGCACGGTGACATGCTGGCAGATATTGGCGACGACGGAGAGATTGTGCTCGACCATCAGCACCGCCCGGTCGCGGGCGACATCGCGGATGATGGCGGAGACGACGCTGACATCCTCCTGACCCATGCCTGCCATCGGCTCGTCGAGCAGCAGCACTTTCGGATCGAGTGCCAGCGTGGTGGCGATTTCAAGCACGCGCTTGCGGCCATAGGAAAGATCGGCGGCGATATGATCCCGCTCCTTGGAAAGCCCGACACTGGCAAGCAATTGCTCGGCCCGGTCGATCAGGCTGTCGAGCGCCGAAAGCGGCCGCCAGAACTGCGTGGACAGATTGTTCGGCCGCTGCAGGGCGACCCTGACATTGTCGAGCACGGAAAGATGCGGGAAGACAGCTGATATCTGGAAGGAGCGGACGAGGCCCATGCGCGCCACTCTGTCGGGCGGCGTCCTGGTGATGTCGGTGCCCATCAGCGTGATGGTGCCTGATGTCGGCTGCAGGAACTTGGTGAGCAGGTTGAACACCGTTGTCTTGCCGGCACCGTTCGGCCCGATCAGTGCATGCACGCTTGCATCATGCACATCGAGATCGACATTCTTGACGGCCGTGAAGCCGCCGAAATCGCGGCGCAGGCCGCGGGCGGAAAGCACCACCCGCGGCTTGGCTTGAGTTTCAATCGCGGAAACCGCCATCGTGCTTACTTCACCAGATCGCAGCCGCTCTTGGCGGGATCGATATAGGCTTCCTTGCCGGGAATGGTGGCGAGTACGTTGAAGTAATCCCACGGCTCCTTGCTTTCGGAAGGCTTCTTCACCTGCAGCAGGTACATGTCGTGGATCATGCGGCCATTGGCGCCGACCGTGCCGCCGCGCCCGAAGACGTCATCAACCGGCATTTCATGCAGCAGCTTGGCGACAGCTTCCGTCTCGTCGGTGCCGGCCTTCTGCACGGCCTTCAGATATTGCGTCACCGCCGAATAGGTGCCGGTATGGATCATGTTCGGCATCTTGCCGGTACGGGCGAAGAACTTCCTTGCGAAGGCGCGGCTTTCGTCGTCGCGGTTCCAGTAATAGCCTTCCGTCAGCGTCAGGCCCTGCGCAGCCTCCAGGCCGAGACCATGGACTTCGGCAAGCGTGAAGAGCAGCGCCGCCAGATGCTGGCCGCCCTGCGTGATGCCGAATTCAGCGGCCTGCTTGATGGCGTTCGAGGTATCGAGGCCGGCATTGGCAAGGCCGATGACCTTGGCGCCGGATGATTGCGCCTGCAGCAGGAAGGACGAGAAGTCCTGCGTCGATAGCGGATGACGCACCGCACCAACGACCGTGCCGCCGCTCGCCTTGACGTAATCGCTGGTCTGCTGTTCCAGCGAATAGCCGAAGGCATAGTCTGCCGTCAGGAAGAACCAGCTGTCGCCGCCCTGCTTGACCAGTGCGCCGCCGGTGCCGACGGCGAGCGCGTGGGTGTCATAGGCCCAATGGAAGCCGTAGGGCGAGCAGGCCTTGCCGGTGAGATCCGTCGTCGCAGCACCCGTAACGATATCGATCTTCTTCTTTTCCTTGGCGATGGCCTGCACAGCAAGCGCCACGGAAGAGGTCGTCAGCTCCATGATGGCATCGACCTGTTCGGTGTCATACCACTGGCGGGCAATGTTGGAGGCGATATCAGGCTTGTTCTGGTGGTCGGCATCGACGATTTCGACCGGCATGTCGAGCACCTTGCCGCCGAAGTCCTCAACGGCCATCTTGGCAGCCTCGACAGAGGACTTGCCACCGAAGTCGGCATAAACGCCCGATTGGTCGTTCAGGATGCCGATCTTGACCTTACCATCGGAAATGGCAGCACTTTGAGCGAAGACGGCGGTGCTGCTTGCAAGTAAAAATGCAACGGACGCAATGAAATTCTTTCGCATAGTCTCTCCTCCCAGAGATTGGCCAGATCGCGAATCTGTTCAAATTTGGCGACCCGCTCTCCTCAAAGCAGCCGCTCCGCCCTTACGATCACGGAATTTCCTCCATGAGGCAACTGGCGGTTTACATCTAATTCCAAACAGTATCTGTTCGTTTTTGAACAGAACTCGTCATAATGGTGCTCTGGCAACAGTCACAGCGCTCTCTTTGCCGGGCAGTATTAGACCAAAGACGTAGACGGATGGGCGATGCCGATGAGCCATGCTTCGCAGTTTACTTGGGACGATCTGCAGTTTTTTCTAGCCGTTGCCCGCACCGGCCAGCTTTCGACTGCCGCTCGGCAGTTGCGCTCCAGCCATGCGACCGTGTCGCGGCGCATCGACCGGCTGGAATTCGCACTGAAGGTGAAGCTCTTCGAGCGCAATCCGCGCGGCTATGTGCTGACCGCCATGGGCACGCGCTTTGTCGAAACCGCCGAGAAGATGGAACAGGAAACGGAACGGCTACGGGCCGATCTCGCCGATGGCTCGCTAAGCCAGCGCGGCCTCGTGCGCCTCAGCGCTCCCGAAGGTTTCGCCAATTTCTTCTTTGCGACCGTCCTGCCGCAATTTGCCGCCCGCCATCCGCATCTGGCACTGGAACTCGTCACCATCCAGCAGATCATGTCGCTCTCCCGCAAGGAGGCGGATATTTCCGTCGTCCTCGATGAGCCCAAAGGCGGCCCCTACTTTGCCGAGAAGCTGACGGACTATCATCTGCAAGTCTACGCCTCGCGCGACTATCTCGCCCGCGCAGCACCCATCACCACGCGTGACGACCTGCTGAACCACCCCTTCATCAGCTATATCGAGGAAATGATCTTCGCACCCGGGCTCGATTATCTCGGCGACGTGCATCCACGCATCAAGCCGCAATTCCAGAGTTCCAGCATCTTCGCGCAGTTGACGGCCACCAGAAACGGCCTTGGCCTCGGCATCCTGCCCTATTTCTTCGCCTGCCGTTATCCCGAACTGGTGCGCGTGCTGCCCAACGAGATCGATCTCAAGCGACACTACTGGATTACCTGCCACAGAGATTTGAAGCAGGCGCCACGTGTGCGCGCCGTCATCGACTTCTTGAGGGAAACGGCACGCAGCGAAGACGCCTGTTTCATCCCGCCCTATATAGGCACAGGGCGAAAGGTGAAGGCAGAGATGTGACTATTTCAGGAATTCGGCGCGATGCGGGTTGAAGGTATCGATCAGGCGACCCTTTTCCAGCGCCTTGACGCCGTGAACCAGATTGGGCGGCACGATGAAGCTGCCGCCCTGCTTCAAGATTTCAGTGCGGCCGTCGATCGTCACTTCGAAGCTGCCTTCAGCGACATAGCTCGCCTGTATGTGAGGGTGGAAATGGGCAGCACCCACGGCGCCTGCCTCGAAAGCCACTTCCACCATCATCATCTCGGGCAGATAGGTCATGATCCGGCGGGTCACGCCCGGCTCAGGGTTTACCCATTCGGCGCCTTCGGCCGATACGAAGAGATCGCTCGATGACATGTCTGCCTCCTCCTTCTAGAATCTGTCGCGCGCAAACTGGCGCACCGGCCGCCATTTGAAAAGATGGGTTCTGTATCTTTGGCGCGATGAACGCCTTGTTGACGCCGCAAACGGGCGGGTCTATGCGACCTTAAATCAGGCATGCCTTTAGAATGGCCCTGAACAGTGGTGAGGAGACTGGACATGCAGCACACGCGCGAGGTTTTCGACTGGGCCGATCCCTTCCGGCTGGTGGAGCAACTGACCGACGAGGAGCGCATGGTGCAGGAAACCGCCCATGCCTATGCGCAGGAGAAGCTTGGGCCCCGTGTCCTCGAAGCCTTTCGCCATGAGAAAACCGATCCGGAAATATTCCGGGAGATGGGCGAACTCGGCCTTCTCGGCCCGACGATCGATCCGGAATATGGCGGCGCTGGCCTCGGCTACGTCGCTTACGGCCTGATCGCCCGCGAAGTGGAGCGGGTCGACAGCGGTTACCGTTCGATGATGAGCGTGCAGTCCTCGCTTGTCATGGTGCCGATCGACGCCTTCGGCTCGGAAGAGCAGAAGAAGAAGTACCTGCCGAAGCTTGCGACCGGCGAATGGATCGGCTGCTTTGGCCTGACCGAGCCCAATCACGGCTCTGATCCGGGCTCCATGGCGACGCGGGCAAAGAAGGTCGACGGCGGCTATAGCCTGACCGGCTCCAAGACCTGGATCTCGAACGCGCCGATTGCCGATGTCTTCGTCGTCTGGGCAAAGACCGAGGATGGCCTCATTCGCGGTTTCATCCTGGAAAAGGGCTGGAAGGGTCTCTCCGCCCCGAAGATCCAGGGCAAGGTTGGGCTTCGCGCCTCGATCACAGGCGAAGTCGTCATGGACAATGTCTTCGTGCCGGAAGAGAACCTGCTACCCGACGTCAGCGGCCTCAAAGGACCTTTCACCTGCCTCAACTCCGCTCGCTTCGGCATCGCCTGGGGCGCGCTGGGTGCGGCCGAAGCCTGTTATGCGACGGCCCGGCAATATACGCTTGACCGCCAGCAGTTCGGCCGGCCACTCGCCGCCAACCAGCTCATCCAGAAGAAGCTTGCCGATATGGCAACCGAAATCTCGCTCGGGCTTCAGGGATGTTTGCGTCTCGGCCGCATGAAGGAAGAGGGCCATCCGCCCGTCGAACTGACGTCGATCCTCAAGCGCAATTCCTGCGGCAAGGCATTGGAGATTGCACGTGCAGCCCGCGATATGCTGGGCGGCAACGGCATTTCCGATGAGTTCGGCGTCGCTCGCCACCTCGTCAATCTCGAAGTGGTCAACACCTACGAGGGAACGCATGACATTCATGCGCTTATTCTCGGCCGAGCGATCACAGGCATTGCCGCCTTCTCCAACTAATTCAGTCGCGCGAGCGCGAATTGCAACCTGGATAACAATGTGCAAACCTCCCCTTGCCGCGGCAGAGAGGCCGGCGGTGCAAGGGGGATTTGCATATGTTTCTGCTGCTCGCACTTCTGATCGGCGTCGTTGCCGGTCTTCGCGCCATGACCGCACCTGCCGCCATCGCCTGGGGCGCAGCCCTCGGCTGGTTCGATATCTCTCAGACGCCGCTTGCCTTCATGGGCTATCAGTGGACGCCGTGGATCTTCACGGCGCTTGCCGTCATTGAGCTCATCACCGACCAGTTGCCTTCCACCCCCTCGCGCAAGGTGCCGATCCAGTTCGCCACCCGCATCATTGTCGGCGCGCTGTGCGGTGCCGTCATCGGCGCCGCAAGCAGCCTGCTCTCCGGCGGCCTGATCGCCGGCGTCATCGGCGCGGTCATCGGCACGCTCGGCGGTGCAGCCGCCCGCGGCAAGCTCGCAGCCTCCTTCGGCCAGGATCGCCCGGCGGCCTTGATCGAGGATGCCGTTGCCGTCATCGGCGCCTTTATCATCGCGTGGGCAGTCTGATGAAGAGCTTCGACGCAATCTTCATTGGCGCCGGCCAGGCCGGCCCATTCCTCGCCGCCCGCATGGCGGAAACGGGCATGAAGGTGGCGCTGATCGAACGCAAGTTCCTCGGCGGCACCTGCGTCAATGCAGGCTGCATGCCGACGAAGACACTTGTAGCGAGCGCCCGCGCCGCCCATGTGGCGCGGCGTGGCGCCGATTATGGTGTGCGGATTCCGGGCGAAATCGCAATCGACATGAAGACCGTGCGCGATCGCGCAGAAACGATCATCATGGATGCCCGCAACGGTTTGAGCGGCTGGTTCGATGGCATGAAAACCATGACAGTCATCTACGGCCATGCCCGCTTCACAGGCCCGAAAGCAGTCGTCGTCAACGGCGAAACGCTGACGGCACCGAAGATCTTCCTCAATGTCGGCGCCCGCCCTGTCATCCCCGATATGCCGGGCCTTGCCGATATCGATTATCTGACCAGCACCGGCATCATCCATCTCGACAGCCTGCCGAAGCATCTCGCCATTATCGGCGGCAGCTATATCGGCCTGGAGTTTGCACAGATGTATCGGCGTTTCGGTACGGAGGTGACGGTGATCGAGCGCGGCCCGAAACTCGCCTCCCGCGAGGACGAGGATATTTCCGATGCGATCGCCGATATACTGAGATCCGAGGGCATAAAGATCCATACCGACGTCAAGGACATCCGCTTCGCGAAGGGCGCCGATGGTGCAATTGTCACGGTCGACTCCGAAACGATCGAGGCAAGCCACGTGCTTGTCGCCACCGGCCGGACGCCGAATACCGACGATCTCGGCCTCGATGCCGCGGGTGTGGCCACCGATAAGCACGGCTTCATCACCGTCGACGACCGGCTGGCCACCAATGTCGAGGGCATCTGGGCGCTCGGGGACTGCAACGGCCACGGCGCCTTCACCCATACGTCCTACAATGACTTCGAGATCGCCGCCGCCAATCTGCTCGACGGTGGCGATCGCAAGGTTTCAAGCCGCATTCTGGCCTATGCCCTCTACATTGATCCGCCGCTCGGCCGCGTCGGCATGACGGAAAAGCAGGCACGCGCCTCAGGCCGCAAGATCATGGTCTCGACCCGCCCGATGAGCCGGGTCGGCCGCGCTAATGAGCGCGGCGAAACCAAGGGCTTCATGAAGGTCGTAGCAGATACGGAGACCAAGGAAATCCTGGGCGCAGCCATTCTCGGCATCGAGGGCGACGAGGCGATCCACGGCTTCATCGATGCCATGAATGCCGGAACGACCTATCCGGCGCTACGATGGTCCGTGCCGATACACCCGACCGTTTCGGAATTGATCCCGACGCTGCTGGATGATTTGAAGGCGATCTGATCCCGAAGATCGCAACCAGCCGGAGACCGGTCATTGAATATCGAACTGCTGATCGAAAATTACGGCCTCCCGGCGATCTTTCTCGGCACCGCCTTTGAGGGTGAAACTGCCGCCTTTCTCGGCGGCGTCATCGCGCATCGCGACCTTCTGACCTATTGGGCCGCCTCAATGGCCGCCTCGGCGGGATCATTCGCCGGAGATCAGATGTGGTTCTTTGCCGGCCGCTATGCCGCCCAATGGAGTTTCGTTCGCCGCGTGATGGAGACGCCGGCGCTCGCACGGGTCACGCAACTTCTCGAAAAATATCCGACCGGCTTCATTTTTGCGTTCCGCTTTCTGGTGGGATTGCGGACGATCAGCCCGATCGTCATCGGCACGACGCATATATCGACGCAGAGGTTCCTCGTGCTCAACCTTCTGGCGGCGCTCATCTGGGGCCAACTTTTCACGGCACTCGGCTATGCCTTTGGGCACGGGATTCACCAGATATTCGGTCACCTGCCGCTGCATCATCATCTGCTGATCGCACTCGGCGCCGCGGCCCTCATCGCGGGCGCGGCGCTGGTACTTCGCAAGACGAAATTTGGCATCAAGTACCCGTAAAGGGCCTTAGTCCATGACGATCTGAAGCTTGACATCATCAGGACGTGCCTCGACCGCGCGGTCAAAGGCCTTGATCGAATCCTCGAAGGCGAAGGTCTCTGATATCAGCGGCTTAAGGTCGACACGACCCGATCCGAGAAGGGCGATCGAGCGCTCATACTGATGGGCGTAGCGGAACACCGTCTCGATGCGGATTTCCTTGGTGGAGGCCGTCGAGACGTCGAAACCAACAGGGTTGACCGGCAGGCCGACGGCGACGATGACGCCGCCCGGACGCGGTAGGGCCATGATCGTCTCCCAGGCTTTCGGCGAGCCCGAGCATTCGAAGACCACGTCCGCACCCCAGCCATCGGTCAGTCGGCTGACTTCCTCGGCGAGGTTTTTTTCGCGAATATTGACCGGGATAACGCCCTGGTACTGCGCAGCAATATCGAGCTTCGGCTGGGCGAGGTCGGCAACGATCGCGCGGGCGCAGCCGCCGGCAAGGGCGGCAATCGCAACCATGGTGCCGATCGGGCCGGCGCCGAGGACGACCGCAGTGTCGCCGGGTGCAATCTTCGCCTTGGTGGCTGCCTGCATGCCGACAGCGAAAGGCTCGACCATCGCGCCTTCGGCGAAGCTGACATTGTCGGGCAGCTTGAACGTATAATTGGCCGGATGCACGACCTCAGGCGTCAGCACGCCATGGATCGGCGGCGTCGCCCAGAAGGTGACGGCCGGATCGACATTGTACATGCCGAGCCGGCTTGCCTTGGAATTGGGATCGGGAATGCCGGGTTCCATGCAGACGCGATCGCCGACCTTCAGATGCGTCACACCGGCGCCGACCTCGACCACAGTGCCTGCTGCCTCATGGCCGAGCACCATCGGCTCGTTGACGATGAAGGGGCCGATCTTGCCATGCGTGTAATAATGCACGTCGGAGCCGCAGACACCCACGGTATGGATCTTGATCTTCACCTGCCCAGGGCCTGTCTCCAGAGGCAGATCGATATCGCGAAGCGCAAGCTCATGCTGGCGCTCCAGTACCAGCGCACGGACTTTGGTCATGATCGGTTTCCTTCCCTATGGCTCCCGCGATTCATGGGGCGCCGTTGCGGCGACTATAGAACCGCAAGGCCCAGCAATTCAATCATCTCCATCAGGCTTTTGCTCATTATGTGACGAAATGCTCACATGCTTATCACCCGAAAGATAAGCTCACACTAGACATCCGTATGATTCCTGAAAGGCCCGGCGAGGACTACATTTACCACTAAGGACCACGACAAAGTGGGAAGGAGTAAAGCGATGAAGCACGACAACGATAATGTCGGCAGAAACCTGTCTTCCAACTCGCAGATCACGCGACAGCTTCGCGAATTCTGGCACAACCTAGTGGACGAGACTGTTGCTGCACTCCGGCAAGGCCGCCAGCCGCAGCCACTGCTCCAGCCGGTGCGGGTTATTGTACGGACGCGGGATCGAAATCGCCCTCCACAGCGTTATTAAGCATGCGCCGGCATGGCGTGGCGGGGGCATGACGCTCCCGACACCATGCGGATCGGCAATGTAAGGAAGACCGTCATGAAATCGATTGTGTCATTCTGCCTGTTCGCATCTCTTCTCTTTGCCGCAAACGAGGCGTCTGCGGCGATCGAGGAAGCATCGCTTCCGCCGCCCCAGCAGGAAGAAAAGCTGGTGCCGGCCAATCTCGAGTTGACCTTCACCGGCCCTGTTGATCTCGCTCGCTCGACCGCCACCCTCCTCGATGCCCAGGGCTTGGCATTGCCGACCGGCAAGCCGTTCCTTTCGGGACCGGAGGGCTCCGTCTTCAAGGTCCCGCTCGATCCGTCCATGGCGCCTGGTGTCTATACGCTCAACTGGCGTGTACTTTCGATGGATGGCCATAGTGCAGAGGGCCACTACCAGTTCCGGGTCGATCCCTGAACCTTCCGATATCAAGCTGTTCGATATTGCGCCGTGCCGTCCGGGCACGGCGTTTTTTGTCTATCGGGCCGCCTAAGCGCGTTTTGACGGCATAAAGGCATTTATAAGATTTTTATATTGATGCCTCCGGCTCAATCTCGAACCTTTATGCGCTTCGGCCGCATATTAATGTCCGAGAGATCGCAAAGATCATCTCCACGCCAGAAAGCATAAAAGGTGTCGCTTCCACTGAGCCGGCGCCCTTTGTCTTGTCTGACTCCAAGAATAACAAACCGGAGTCAAGATCGATGATGGATATAATTCTACTCGGCACTGCAGTCGCATTCTTCGGACTTTGCTTTGCCTATACCCGCGCCTGTGACAGGCTTTGACAGGAGAAAACCGATGACCCTCGATTATGTCTTGAGCGGTGCCGTGACCGTGTTTCTCACAGTCTACCTCACCTACGCTCTCATCCGCCCAGAACGTTTCTGAAAGAACCGGCGCTTCTCATTCAGAAGCAGCCGGGTACTGAAAGTTTCCTCCCATGACCCTCAACGGATGGCTTCAGATTCTGCTTTATTGCGGGATCGTCCTTGTGCTCGTCAAACCGCTCGGCGGCTACATGACGCGTGTCTTCAGCGGCGAGCGCACATTCCTTTCACCGGTCCTCGTTCCGATCGAACGAGGACTTTACGCTGTTGCCGGCACCAGCGAGCGCGAAGACCAGCACTGGACCTCCTATGCCTTCGCCATGCTGATGTTCAACCTGATGGGCGTCATCGTGCTTTATGCGCTGATGCGCCTGCAAGGCGCGTTGCCCTATAACCCGGCCGGCATGACCGCCGTCGGTCCGGAACTCTCCTTCAACACCGCCGTCAGCTTCGTCTCCAATACCAATTGGCAGAATTACGGTGGCGAAAGCACCATGTCCTACCTGACACAGATGATGGGCTTTACCGTCCAGAACTTCGTGTCGGCTGCGACAGGCATGGCGATTGCCGTTGCGTTCATCCGCGCCTTCTCGCGCGCATCGGGCAAGGCGATCGGCAATTTCTGGGTCGATATGATCCGCGCCACGCTCTACATTCTGCTGCCGCTCTGCATCGTGCTGACGCTCGCCTATGTCTGGCTCGGCGTGCCGCAGACACTCGGCCCCTATGTCGATGCCACGACGCTCGAAGGCGCCAAGCAGACGATCGCCGTCGGCCCCGTCGCCTCGCAGCTTGCGATCAAGATGCTCGGCACCAATGGCGGCGGTTTCTTCAATGCCAACTCCGCCCATCCCTTCGAGAACCCCGACAATATCTCGAACATGATCCAGATGGTGTCGATCTTTGCGATCGGTGCAGCCTTTACCAACGTCTTCGGCCGCATGGTCGGCAACCAGCGTCAGGGCTGGGCGATCCTCGCCTCCATGGGCCTGCTCTTCATCGTCGGCGTCGGCGTCACCTACTGGGCGGAAGCTGCCGGCAATCCGCTGATGCACGCCTTCGGTCTCGGTGGTGGCAATATGGAAGGTAAGGAAGTCCGCTTCGGCGTTGCCATGTCTTCGCTGTTTGCGGTCATCACAACAGCCGCCTCCTGCGGCGCGGTCAACGCCATGCATGGCAGCTTCACGGCGCTCGGCGGCCTCGTTCCGCTGATCAACATGCAGCTCGGCGAAGTCATCGTCGGCGGCGTCGGCGCTGGCTTCTACGGCATCCTGATGTTCATCATCGTCGCCGTCTTCGTGGCGGGCCTCATGGTCGGCCGCACGCCGGAATATCTCGGCAAGAAGATCGAGGCGAAGGAAATGAAGATGGCCGTTCTCGCCATTCTTTGCCTGCCGCTTGCGATGCTGGTCTTCACCGCGATCGCCACCGTGCTTCCAAGCGCCGTTGCCTCGATCGGGACCGCCGGTCCGCATGGCTTCTCCGAAATCCTCTATGCCTATACGTCGGCTGCGGCCAACAACGGCTCGGCTTTCGGCGGCCTGACGGGCAACACGCCCTGGTACAACGTCACGCTCGGCATCGGCATGCTGATGGGCCGCTTCCTCGTCATCATTCCGGCTCTTGCGATTGCCGGCTCCCTGGTCACGAAGAAGACGGTTCCCGCCTCGGCAGGCACATTCCCGACGGATGGACCGCTCTTCGTCGGCCTGCTGATCGGCACGATCCTCATCGTCGGCGGTCTCACCTTCTTCCCGGCGCTGGCCCTCGGCCCCGTCGTCGAGCACCTAGTCACGATTGCCGGTCAGACCTTCTGAGGTGGGTGTCATGATCATCCGTCACAGGCTCCGAAAAGCCTTCCATCCACGTCCCGGTCTGCCGGGGCGTGGAGCCCAGCGGACGCCGCGCGCCTCCGACATCATCCTGGTGATGATGGCAGGCCTGCTCGTCGTCGTCTGTGCCATCAGAATTTTACAGGGCTGACCGGCCGTCCGGTTCGCCATCCTCGTTTCAAAGCTGGAGTCTCTTATGAGCCAGGCAAAATCCGCGAGCATCCTGGATTCTCGCATCCTCATTCCGGCCGTGGGTGCTGCTTTCACCAAGCTCAACCCCCGCACCCTCGCCAAGAACCCGGTCATGTTCGTCGTGGCCACGGTCTCGGCATTGACCACAGTCCTGTTCCTGCGCGACCTCGTCTCAGGCAACGGCAATCTCGCCTTCTCCTTCCAGATCAACCTCTGGCTCTGGTTCACCGTGCTCTTTGCCAACTTCGCCGAAGCTGTCGCCGAAGGCCGCGGCAAGGCGCAGGCAGAGTCGCTGCGCAAGGCCCGCACCGAAACCCAGGCCAAGCTGCTGACCGCCAGTAACGGCAGCGGCTACCGTATGGTGCCCGGCACGAGCCTGAAGGTCGGCGACCTCGTTCTCGTTGAAGCCGGCGATATCATTCCCTCGGACGGCGAAGTCATCGAAGGTGTCGCCTCGGTCAACGAAGCGGCCATCACCGGCGAATCCGCTCCTGTTATCCGTGAATCCGGCGGCGACCGCTCGGCCGTGACAGGCGGCACGCAGGTTCTTTCCGACTGGATCCGCGTCCGCATCACGGCGGCGGCCGGCTCGACCTTCCTCGATCGCATGATCGCGCTCGTCGAAGGCGCCGAACGCCAGAAGACACCGAATGAAATCGCGCTCAACATCCTGCTCGCAGGTATGACGCTGATCTTCGTGCTCGCCACGGCGACGATCCCGAGCTTTGCAGCTTATGCCGGTGGCTCGATCCCGATCATCGTGCTCGTCGCGCTCTTCGTCACGCTGATCCCGACCACGATCGGCGCCCTGCTGTCGGCCATCGGTATCGCCGGCATGGACCGCCTCGTCCGTTTCAACGTGCTCGCCATGTCCGGCCGCGCCGTCGAAGCTGCCGGTGACGTGGATACGCTGCTGCTCGACAAGACTGGCACGATCACGCTCGGCAACCGCCAGGCCACCAGCTTCCGCCCGGTCCGCGGCATCTCCGAACAGGATCTCGCCGATGCGGCGCAGCTTGCCTCGCTTGCCGACGAGACGCCTGAGGGTCGTTCGATCGTCGTGCTCGCCAAGGAGAAATACGCCATCCGCGGCCGCGACATGGCAGGCCTGAAAGCCGCCTTCGTGCCCTTCACCGCCCAGACCCGCATGAGCGGTGTCGACCTCGAAGGCTCTGCGATCCGCAAGGGTGCGGTCGATGCGGTTCTCAGCTACGTCAATGGCGATGCATCCTCGAAGAACGGCGCCGAAATCGTCCGTGAACTGCAGTCGATATCAGACGAGATCGCCAAGGCCGGCGGAACGCCGCTTGCCGTTGCCCGCGACGGCAAGCTGCTCGGCGTCATCCAGCTCAAGGACATCGTCAAGGGCGGCATCCGCGAGCGCTTCAACGAGCTGCGCCGCATGGGTATCCGTACCGTCATGATCACCGGCGACAATCCGATGACGGCAGGCGCCATCGCCGCC